>DASQNU010000135.1:0-2056 GCA_035644815.1 Bathyarchaeia archaeon
ACGAAAAGGTAGAATGATGGTTGAATTGATTGTATGAGCAATCCAAACATAGAAAAATGGTAGAAATCGATTGGGGTTATTTCTACTTTTCCGTAAGGAGGCACGTAATGCGTCTGTTTCAAGACTATTTGCAGCTGAGAAAGGCGTTTCCCCAAGCAGGAGAGGGAGAAGCCATCCTCGTGACCATGGCAGATGTCGCTGAGTTCTTTTTTTGCACCCAGCGGAATGCCAAATTGATCTTAAACAAAATGATTGAGCAGCGCTGGATCACGTTTGTGTCCGGGAGAGGAAGGGGCCATTCCTCTGTCCTCACATTTCTGATCGGAACCGAAGAGCTGCTTCTTCAGGAAGCGAAGGCGTTGGCTGAGGCGGGCGAGGTGGAAAGCGCCTTTCGCCTGCTGAAAGAAAACGCGGAGAGCGGTTATGTGAAGGAACGATTTGTCGAATGGTTTTCCCGTTATTTTGGCTATCAGACAGAAGCGGGGGAGCATAGCGCGAAAGAGGTCCTGAAGCTGCCGCTCTATCGGACCATTAATACCATCGATCCCGCTGACGTGTTTTTCTCCTTTGATGGGCATTTGATCAAGCAAGTGTTTAGCACCCTCGTGGAGGTCGATGAGGAAGGGGGAGAGGTCAAGCCGAACATCGCACACCATTGGAAGCAAAATACAGAGGCGACCGAATGGACGTTTTTCCTGCGAAAGGGGATCCAATTTCATCATGGACGCGAACTGACAGCCGAAGACGTCAGGTATACGCTTGGCCGATTGCAGCATCCAAAGAGTACGCAGCAGTGGCTGGTGAAGGATATCGCCAGCATTGAGGTTTTGTCCCGATACGCGATCCGCATCCATCTGAACAGGCCCAACTATTTGTTCTTGCTCTATCTCAGCGTTCCACCTGCCTCGATTGTTCCGCAGGATATCTATGAAAAGCAGGAACACTTGCATGCACTGCCGGCAGGATGCGGCCCTTTTCGTGTCGTCGAGCGCAAGGCTGGGCGCTGTGTGCTGGAGGCCTTTGACACCTACTTTCTCGGACGTCCCTATGTGGATCGCGTGGAAATCATCGTGGTCCCGGAAATCGATGCTGCGTATCGGATGGAGACGGAAAGCAACCTCCTCGTGGTGAAAACGGGAGAAGCGGATATGGGGCTGCTTGAGGATTGGCAAGAGGGACGCCAGCTCTGCGGCTGCAGCATGATGAGCGTCAATTTGCGCAAAAAAGGCGTGCTCCAGGATATCCAACTGCGTAAAGCCATGTTTCACTTGATCAACCGTGAGCAGATGATTCGTGATCTTGGTGAACAACGCCTTTATTCGGCGAGTCAATTTCGCTTTCAGGAAACGTACGAGCGAGAGGACCGAGCCTGGATGGAAGCAGCGGGCCTCGCATTCTTGCGAGAATCGTCTTATGATGGGGAATCCATATTGCTGTATACCTTTGCCCGCCATGAGCCAGATGCAAAATGGCTGAAACGCTATTTGGAGCCGTATGGGATCAATCTGGATGTCCATATCGTGGGTTGGAGTGACCTTTTGCGTGAGGAGATCAAGGAGAAGGCCGATTTGCTCTTGTTTGAGGCGGTGTTGAGCGAAGGCATCATTCGTTTGGTTGAATATTATCAATCGGCGAACAGTTTGATTTTCTCTCAATTGTCGGAGGCGCAGACAGCCTTTGTAGAAGAACAAATCGGTCGGCTTTTGGCTGAGTCTACTGCCGCGGGGAGAGAAGCGCAGCTCGCCAGCATCGAACAAGAGCTGGATGAATCGTACAGCATCATTTATCTGACTTATAAGGCGGTAAATGCCGTTTCACATCCTTCCTTGCAGGGGGTAAAAGTAAACCAGCGTGGCTGGGTCGAATTTAAAGATGTCTGGTTTGATCCGGCTCCGTAATCGAAGGCAGCAAACGTACGCCAGCGTGAAGGCTCACAGGTTGGTCATACAAAATGGACGTATTTTCCCAACTCCTGCATAGGATTGTACTATGCTGGGAGGTGGCAGAGGTGGCTGTTTTTCGACCACGACGACGATGGCGAAATCCACTTTCGGGG
>DASQNU010000136.1:0-17215 GCA_035644815.1 Bathyarchaeia archaeon
TGCAGGCAGAGCTGTTTCATCGCCTTGTTCAAACAGAAAACGAGCAGCTCTCCAACGAACCAATTTGCTCTGGTCCTGCAGGGCTTCGATCATCGGCAAGATGGCTTTCGGATCGCCTATATCAGAAAGTGCATCACCTGCGGTACGACGAACGGATGCAGAATGATCTTTTAAAGCTTTAAATAGATGCGGAAGAACAGCTTCCTCTCCAATCATGCCCAAGTACACAGTAGCCAGTCGACGAATCGAAGCTTTTGGGTCTTCCAATGCTCTAGCTAAAAGCGGAATGTCATCCACAGTCGGTTTCATGCGCTCCAATGCTGCAAACCGCTTTTCCCAATTCGGGTCATTCAGCAGCGTAGAAACCTCTTCGGATGTGATCACTTCCGCTTCATCTGATTCCCGAACCACTTGATTCAGGGCGTCTTGCACCAATTTTTCTACGCGTTGCTCATCAAAGGCAGCCCCTAATTCCGCAACAAGCTCTTCCCCTACTTCATCAAAGGAGCCATACCGAACGCCATAGTCGTCCCATTGACGCTCTAGCACGTAGTTTTTCGAAGCGGATTGCACCTTCATGATGGCTTCACGAAAGCGTTCAGGAAGACCAAAACGTCTCTCCTCTTGCGCGGTCACCAGTTTCACTTGTATGGGTATTCCCTTAAACGTTTGAACCAAAACCTGAATCTCTCCAAATGGCGAACTTGCTGCGATCCCGTCCGTATCGGTGGTTTCTGCCATGTCCCCGAAGCCCACTCGAATCTCCGACAGGATGTCCTTCCAGTCAGCTTTTGGGTGTCTCTCTACGGCGATAAAATCAGTAACCTGAAAGATCCCTTTTACTCCTTCAATGGCGAGTATTTGCTTTATCCATTCCGGAGCATCTCCTTGTTCTTCCTTACTATAGTTAAACGAAGTACCCGCTGGGAGCGTCTCATCCGTATTCAACTTCATTACGTTTGGACTGGGGGTAGGTTCAACAGATAGAATCTTCATTTTCGGCCATCTCCTTTTCACAAGTGAATGCTCTTAACTTATATGCCGTCTCATCGATGATCGATGGGACATTGATGGTGACAGTCAGGTAAGGTGCATCTGTCAACACAAACGATAGTTGATTGAATGTAAGCCTTCCAAGCCTAGGATGATAATTGATCTTCAACCCTTCCGGACCACTCAAAACATCATGTTGCTGCCACCACATGTGAAACTCCGCGCTGGTACAACACAATTCCTCAATGAAATCCAGCCACCACGGGTGACCTGGGAATATTGCATAGTTCGCACGAAACTGTGCCAAACGATGCCGAGCATGAGGCTCCCAGTTATCTCGAAGCAACTCCCGTACATAAGAAGAAGTAAAAGTCCTCCATACGCTATTACGCTCGCGTAATGACATATTCTCATAGTCCCCATAAATGAAGCTTGCACACTTGTTCCATGCAACGATATTCAAGCGTTCATCGGTAACATAGGCTGGACTCGCACCTTGCTGATCAAGAAAGCTTTGCAGCGTTGGACTAATCGTGCTTTCTGTGGGAGGCTGATCAGCAGGAAACTGCTGGAGGGCAAGCAAAAATAAATGCCTGCGCTCATACGAATCAAGCTGGAGAGCACGGGCAATCCCCTCCAGTACCTGTGCAGAAACCTGAATATTTCGTGCTTGCTCCAGCCATGTATACCAATCCACACTGATTCCCGCAAGCAAAGCTACCTCCTCTCTCCTGAGGCCAGGGATACGGCGCTTTCCAGTATCCGGAATTCCAGCTTGGGCTGGTGAAGTTCGCGCGCGCCGCGTCCGCAAAAACTGAGCAAGCTCTTGGAGACGCTCCTTATCAGATTGGTGCATCATTTTCACTGCCCTCCATTGCCTTTGGATCGTAGGACTGTAACTCCTAGGATAAACCATCATCTTATTCAAATGTCAAACTCATTATACACTTTCGCTGAAGCTACTTCGAACACTAGGATGAGAGGGGAATTCCATTGAAAAAGGCAATGAACATGCACGCAAACCGTACAGATAGAAAAGCGAAAGCCCTGCTGCTTTTCGGACTTTCGCTCGGATATTTTATGGTTCTTCTGGATTCCACAGTGGTAAGCGTTGCACTACCTGCGATACGTACAGACTTGGGCGGTGACATTACAGAGCTTCAATGGGTAGTGAACGCTTACACAATCGCTTTTGCATCATTACTATTGTCGACAGGTATGATATCCGACTCATTAGGTGCCAAAAAAGTCTATATGAATGGTTTAGCGCTTTTCCTTATCACATCTGCGCTAACGGCATTCGCTCCTTCACTCCCAGTACTGATCGGCTTGCGGGCATTACTGGGAATAGCAGGCGCAGCATTAATGCCTGCCTCCCTTACCTTAATTGCACATGCCTTCCCTGAATCACGCTTACGGGCACGCGCCCTTGGCATTTGGGCAGCGGTGACGGGCATCGCTATGGCTTCAGGTCCAATAGTTGGTGGAATATTCGTCGACAGTTTTGGTTGGTCTAGCATTTTTCTACTTAATGTTCCGCTTGCAACGATCAGCTTGATTATAACTTCTCTTAAAGTCAACGAGACGATACGGAAACAGAACCCGATCGATTGGGCTGGTCAAACTGCAGCCATAACCATGATTACAGCATTGTCTTTTACCCTGATAGAAGGCCCCGCTTATGGCTGGAATTCTCCCGTTATTCTCACCGCATCCACTATCACACTGGTGAGCTTCGTGATATTCGCCAAGGTTGAAAAAAAGCACGAATCCCCCCTTCTCCCCGCAGGACTTTTCAGAAACACAACGGTATCTGCAGGAATGCTGGCAGGGATGTTGATAAACATTGCTCTTTCCGGGCTGCTGTTTGTTCTGCCCATCTTCTTTCAACAAGCACAGGGTTTAACTGCGCACAAGACGGGCATCGCGCTCCTGCCGCTAACCATACCGCTCGCTTTCAACCCCATTTTTACAGGTAGAATGGTAGGTAGAATCGGCCCAAGGATACCGATGATGGTTGGTTTCACCTTATGTGCCATGGGAGCGCTGATGTTCCTGTTGATAGATGTGAGCACCAGTTATGCACTTACGCTGTGTGGTTTGCTTCTTATGGGGTTCGGTATTTCCTTTACAATCCCAGCGCTAATGGCTGCTGTCATTTCGTCAGTGCCTCAAACACAAACCGGCATTGTCTCAGGAACATTGAATTCAATGCGACAAGTGGGGGCGACACTGGGCACTGCAGTGTTTGGCTCACTTGTTACCAGCACCCAATCGCTGACCACCGGCATGCATTTGTCCTTTTTCACTATGGCTGTTATTTTGTTAGGCGGAAGCTTGCTCACATACTATTTTGTAGGCAGACAAAATCAGGCCTAGAAAGCAAATAAATCGCACCCTTTCAGAAAAACTCGCCTGACTTTCGAACGTTAATTACGAATGGAGCACATATTTATTCTGAATATCCTTGGCGACCTCTTCCAAATTATTCGGCACTTGCGGAATCCCGTAACCTACATAGACAGGAGACGTCACATATCGGGGTACAACCTTTACCACTATCCGTTCATCCAGCCGGTAGAAAAAGAGATTATAGCTAGAACAGCCGCGGAAGTGATTCAACGTATAGTGAACAAGCATTTGCACATAATCGGCGAGTATGGGGATTTGCTGCAGATCAGAGAGGATGACATTGAATTCATAGAAGCCAATCCGGGGATGTGTAGACAGATTGCACTCGACTCCCTGCTGGCGATCGATCAACACCCCGACGAAATCACGCTCTTGGACATGCTGCAAATAATCATAATGATACAGGCCAATGATTTGCATATGCGCATGGTGGATGGAACCGCCTGAATATGGTCCATGGTTCTTAAAAAACAGCACAGACCGAAACTCCCCGCTTTCCTCCAGTTCCAGCCATTTGTTGATGCCGAAACGAAACAGGGAATAGAGATGTTCTTTCGAATAGCCGGAGAGCTCATCATCACATTGATCCGTTTCAATAATCACGGTTGGATACGTATTTTCCAACACAGGGTATTTATTTTTCAACCAGAGAATCGGGCCATGTTCCCCAAGGATATCGGTCAGATTTTCCCGATCGCAAAAGGGGCATGCTGCCTCTCGATTCCGGATGCTCTCCGGCTTTGTCCGGCTCAGAGAGCTGCGAAAACGCAAATGTGTATGCTCCATCAGGGTCACCTGCCATGTATGCTTTTTTATCTTCATACCACTTCTGCTCTGTATGATACAAGAATTGTTAAGGATTGGCACAAAATATTTTTAGTTAGATACTTTACAAAAGTAAGTATAGAGTTTATCATAACTAACATAAAGTAAGTTAATTCATTACCGAAAGGAAGTTGTCATTATGTTTGATCTTGGTCTTCTTATTATTCGTCTGGTGATTGGTCTCACCTTTGCCGCCCATGGCACGCAAAAATTGTTTGGCTGGTTTGGCGGCTATGGTTTGAAAGGAACGGGCGGTTGGCTGGAATCAATCGGTGTTCGTCCAGGTGTCCTGATGGCATTTGTCGCTGGTCTGAGCGAAGTGGTTGCCGGCTTGTTGTTTGCTGGAGGACTGTGGATGCCCGTTGCAGCCGCCTTGTTTGTCATTACGATGATGGTCTCCATCGTAAAGGTACACGGTCCAAACGGATATTGGGTTACCGCTAACGGATATGAGTACAATCTTGCCTTGATTGCCGTTGCGGTCGGCCTCGCCTTTACAGGTGCAGGTGCCTATTCGCTTGACAGTCTCTTGTCTTAAACCACTTAAAAATGCAAACAAAAACCGGCTGACACCATGTCAACCGGTTTTTTCGCTTCCATTCTTTTCTTTTATGATTACCACGTACGAAGCGGTGGCGATCCTGGAGGGGCATGCTGAATTTGCTCCATGATCGGCATGGCGTATGCCAGGATGATGAGCACTGCCAGCACGGACAACCACACGGGCCATCTTTCCAAAATCGCAGGCGTATATTGCTCGCCGTCCGTTTCGCCAATTGGATATTCTTCATTGCCTTTTGGCGCATATTTCCCAAGATAAATCAGCAATCCGATGAGCAAGACGGCCGATACGAAGAGCAATCCTCCGCCAAATCCCATCACACGTTGCCAAGGAATCCAGCTTAATGCTTCTGCATTGTTCATATAATCCGTATAGTCAGTCCGGCGCGGAACGCCTTGCAGACCGAGATAGTGCATGGCCGTCGACATGATGAACATCCCTACCGACCAGAACACGATTTGGACCATCGCCACACGATTGGCTGTCTTGGTTAAGGTACGGCCGGTCAAGTGTGGAACCAGCCAGTAGGCGATCCCGTAGAAGGTCAGCGCAACCGCAGCCCCCACCGTAATGTGGAAGTGACCGGTCACCCAGATCGTATTATGGACAACCGCATTCAATTGGTTACTTGCATTGATAATCCCGCCTGTCCCTGCCGGTATGAAGAACAGCATCCCGACAAAAGGAGCAAAGAATCGAACATCAGTCCATGGCAAGTGCTTAAACCAGCCATACAACCCTCTTCCGCCCTTGGCCCGACCGGTGGTTTCAAAGGTGGCAAACATGGAGAATGCTGTCATCAACGAAGGAAGCACCACGATCAAGGTTAATGCTACGTGTATCATTTTCCACGCGGGCGAGATACCTGGCTCCATCAGCTGATGGTGGAAACCGACCGGGATGGAGAACAACAACAGCAGGACAAAGGCAACTCTGGACAGCGCGTCACTGAAGATTTTTCCTCCAATGATGCGCGGTACACAGACATACCAACCGATATAGGCTGGCATCAGCCAGAAGTACACCAGCGGATGTCCGAAGAACCAGAACAGTGTGCGTGAAAGAATGACGTTAACAGTCGGTACCAGACCTAAGGACCATGGAATCAGTTGGAACAGGACTTCAATGGCCAGTGGTGTTGTCGCCACTTGCCAAAGCGCTACGGTGGCAATGGTCATGTAAGCGAACAAGGGGGAGCGTTGCCCTTTATGATTTTTCTTCCAATTAATATAGTTGGCAATCATTCCGTAGCCGGCCAGCCAGCTACCTACGAC
Organism: Bathyarchaeia archaeon; assembly: GCA_035644815.1. Classification (GTDB taxonomy): domain Bacteria; phylum Bacillota; class Bacilli; order Brevibacillales; family Brevibacillaceae; genus Brevibacillus_F. The sequence goes on from DASQNU010000136.1 coordinate 6,067, forward strand.
TAGCAAAGCTGCTCCGATATAAAAAGCGGGCTCTGCTTTCAAAGGAGCATAGAAGGTATACAAGACAGAAGCATTATTACGAATAATTTCGAAGGCCGCCATCAGCGTACCGATCAGCATCGTATAAAAACCCGTCCACCCGAAGCGAAGCGCTGTCTTTGTCAAGCTTCCGCCGTTCGTGCGTGCCATTCCGGAAAACAGGAATCCTACAATAAAATAAGTAGTAAAAACAAGTCCTAAGAGTACACCATGTGCCGTCAAGATTTGATAATAGTTGATCCAGCTAGGTAGTTTGAATACGCCACCGCGAACCATCCCTTGCAGCATTCCAGCCAACGCTCCGACACCGAGAGAAGCAAAGGCGACGATGATAAAGGCAAGGCTAAGCCTGGCGGAAGGTTTGTCTACTTGAACATGATTGGTTTGTTCCGTTTTTAGCCGCAGCATAGACGTGAACACCCTCCTTCGTTAATTCACGATAATTTTGGTCGCCATGACATGATGTCCGGCCCCACAGTATTCGTTGCAAAGAATCAAATACTCGCCTGGCTTGTCAAACGTCATGGACGCAGAGTTCACATGGCCTGGCACCACCATAAAATTGATGTTGGTTTTCGGTATTTCAAATCCATGCACAACATCTTTGCTCGTCACATGGAAATTGATTTTGGAACCAACCGGAACCTCGATGACTGCCGGAGCATAGCTAAAGGCAAATGCAGTCATATACGCGTCATACTCTTTTTCCCCAATCTGTTTCAGACCAGGTTTGTCAAAAGGCGCTGTCTGATCGACCTTCGTCGGATCAATCATTTTCATATCGCTTGGCGGCTGCATGCCCATGGCGAATGCGTTGATGGCCAATAATGTAATAAAAAGTGCTAAACCCGCTCCTCCGAGCCAAAGCCATATTTTTTCATAGCGATGCAAGTGCATAACGCTCCTCCTCTACGCTCGATTTAAAAACAGAGCAAACACGGCAACCCAGCACACCACGATAAAAGCGCCCAGAACCAATACGGATGTAAAGGTGCCTTTCAATGGCTCTGTGTCCGTTTTCACTTGTTTTTCCTGATTTTTTTTCGTTGGAGTCGTATCAGGCCGCATTGCATTTCCTCCTTTTTTCTCTTTCGACTGGTTTCACTATACACCCGCTGAAGAAAGGACCCTGTGATGAACATCACACCAATCGTGACGATCCCACAAACATGTCGGCCATATGTTGGCAATAAAAAAAGACGGCTAGATTCCGTCCGTGAAAGTATAGCGTTCTGTGATTTGCCGCATAATACGGGGGTAAATTTTACATCTACAAACAGGAGGCTATCCCCATGCATAATGTTCAACAGTCCATTCAGCAATGCCGGCAAATCGCGCAACAAATGATCCAGCAAACCCAACAGGCAAGCACGATGTATCAGCAAATGCTGCAGCAAGAACAGCAAAACTCGGCTATGCTTGAGCAACTGGCACAACGTGAGCGACAAGCAGTGCAAACCATTCAAGCAGCTCTGCAAGGCCATCAGCAAGCGATTCAACAATTGCAGCAAGTCCTGCAAATCAGCAATCAACTCGAACAACAAATCATTCAGTCCCAATATGCAACAGCTTCTTCCTTGCAAACACCAAGTGTTCTTTCGTACCAATAGATCTATGGAAAAAACATCATCGGATCCGTCACTTACGAACGATGATGTTTTTCTTTTTCCCGCTGTTGCAACAGCCAGCCATGCATGACGTACTCCACGATCGCTAAGGCTGAACCAAGCAGGATTGCTCCTGTAAGTGCGACCTTTGCCCCTATCTGTAAAAAAGAAGCTCCCCAGATAGACGCCGTCATGAATAAAAACCCTTGGAGTGTGGCCGTTTTGTTTCCAAGCCAAGGCAAAATCGTTTCGTCAGCAACTAATCCAATCGCGATAAAGAGGATGCTCAGGAGGATGACTGGTATTCGATCAGCAAAATCAATCCATGCGGGGAACCATTTGGAAAAAGCGGAAATCAGGGCCGGGAAAAGCAATAGCTTATACAGGAAATTGCTCAGGACGCGTGCGCTTAATGGCAATTGAACATGCCCCCTTTTGTAAGCAAAACCCCCGCATAAGCGAGGGTTACCGTTTCAATGTACCTTTTGTGGAAGCATCTTCATTTTGCTTGACGACTTCAGCCGCTTTTCCTTTGCTGCTTTCCTGATGAATGTTGATGTTCTTGTTTTTGGACATGTATGAAATCCTCCTTGTAACGATCAGCTGAGATGACCTTTCAATGCATCTATGATGCCCATTTGCTCCATTTTTTGCTTTGTCTCTGCCGTACCCAACTGGTATATTTTGTGATACAGCTCGTTTAGCGTGTGATCATATGCTTCATGGTCCTGGTCCTCAATATCTGTAAAGAGCAGATGTCCGTGCAGGTACGATCTAAAATCGTCATCGTTGGCAGAGGTAAACAAATCCTCCAGCTGCTTTTTTTCATCCGGTGTCGCCTCTATCTCAAAATCAAAAGTGGCGTTCTCTCCACCTTCACGGACCTCCCACGTATTCGGGCTGGAATGGATACTCAGGTAATACTTCTTTTTCTCCATCGTACTGCCTCACCCCCCTTTGCCAAGTACCATTGGTTTTCCCTTCACTTCCTGAAAATATGCGGGTTGTATAATTACAAAGAGGAGAGTGATTTTTTTGTGGATCAATGAGCTGGAAACGGCACGATTACGCTTTCGCCTTTATACAGATGAGGATTTCCCTTTTCTGTTCTCCCTGTTGAGCGATGCAGAAACAGTTCGCTACATTGGAAACGGACAGGTACGCACGAAGGAAGAAGCCCTTCAGTTTATGGGGTGGATTCAGAATCATTATGCTACGAAAAAAGGAACCGGCCTGCTGTTAATCGTCGGCAAAGAGGATGGGCAACCTCTTGGCCATGCAGGTCTGGTTCCGCAACAAATCGAAGGAATAGACGAAATCGAGGTCGGATACTGGATCAGTCGTCCGTACTGGGGGAATGGCCTGGCATCAGAAGCCGTAAACGCGCTACTGCAATACGGAAAGTCACTCGATATACAACGGATCGTAGCTTTGATCCAACCTGAGAATCGAGCCTCTGTGAATGTAGCTACAAAGTGTGGATTGGATTTCGAAAAATCAGTCTTGTTCAAAGAACGTGAGGTAAGTCTTTATACAATTCGATAATCAAGGCTAAATATAAATGCGTCTTCACATACGACCGGTTCGTAGGGCAAATGCCCAGTCCGGTCTATTTCGCATTTCGGCCATACGACCTGCCTCTTCCCAATCATAAGGAACGGCGATGTGCTCAACCTTCCATTGGTTATCCTGTTTGGTCAGGATGCAGTATTTCGCATAGGGATTTCCGGATTCCATTTTATGAGGAAACGGCAATTCATCGTCATAGGCTGGCAACCCTACACTTCCGGGATTAATGATCAATTTTCCATCGGGAAGATAGCAAGATCGCGGGATGTGACTATGTCCACAAACGATGACAGCTTGTCCAACCTCTTGTAGCTCAGCCGCAATCTCCTCGGAGGAGCGCAGAAAAACACCATGGGGGAGAACGGTTTCGGTAAGGTAGGTTTCATCGGAACGGGGCGTGCCATGGCATAAAAAAATCTCGCCATCAAGCACATAGGTCGAAGGCATCGATTCGATCCATTCGAAATCCTCTTTGTCCAGCTGCCCTTTTACGAACTGCATGGTTTCTGATAGATTGATTCCAGACTCCAGCAGGACGCGGTCCTGATTGCCGCGGATATGTACGGCCTCACTGGTTTTCAGCAATTCAGCGGTTGTTTTCGGATCAAGTGGACCGTATAAAGCATCTCCCATATTGACCAGTCGCGTGATTGCGCGGGTTTGCATGTCTTCCAGTACCGCTTTCAATGCAAGAGAATTTCCATGTACGTCCGATATAAAGGCTATACGCGTATGGTTCAAAACGAATCCCTCCCTAGTCAATTAAATTGTAGTTTTATTTAACTTATTTATCAACAGAATACATCATTTATAAGTTGTTGTAGCAAAGAAAAAGCCGCTCGGGGTTCCCCAAGCGGCAAGGACGAGGTAGTAGTGAAAAACAACAAGTTACTGATTCAGACTGCCAGATGCTTGTCCAATGTTGCGAAAAAAGGAAAATTGGGCCATTATCCCTTCGCTCGATCGCTTCATGGGTACATCCTCATCGTCTCTCCTAGCTAAAGGTACGCAATCTTATTTAGACCAAAATACCCATTTCACATGAAGTATATTGTATTTTCGCAATTCTTCTTTCTTTCGTACACAAATAAAGTATAATAAGGAAGTGAATCATTTTTTACACCAAAAACTAGGTAAGTAGAACTATTATCGATCGTGCGAAAAATGGCAAACCAGTCCGAAAGGCTGGGACGCAAAACCATGGATCTAAGGGGCTTTTGTCCTATGACCGCCAGGCTGCCGCATTTTGGGGATTATCGGCCGTTCCAAAATGCTTGGATCGGCTTTTTGCATTTTCGCAAACAGATCAATGTGATGATAGAAAGAATTAGGGAAAGGAGGATGTACAGTGAGTCAACAGAACGACAAACGTCGCGGCGATCAAAAAAAACAGATCATCGAAATGATACAGCGCATTCACAAATTGGCGGATACCGATGACCCTCAGGCCGTCCGCGAGCTAATCGCCATATTGAATGAGCTTTTGCGGTTAAAAAACACAGTGCCGCCTACCGTGGAGATCATGACATCCATCAAGTATACGAAGGCAAAGCTTTACCACGCGACACGAAAGGGTATTACCTCCACGAGCAACCTGAATTTGCTGTTCCAGCTAGAAGCAGATCCTGTTCTTGCCCAGGAACGTCTAAGAGAATACCTGCAATCATAAACGTACGAAGTTGTCTGATATCCAGACAGCTTTTTTATTTGACAGAATGAAAAATCACCCGGACATTCAGCATCCCCCCAATTTATCGAGCTACTGAAAAAATTAAGGTTAGAAATACTGAAATAGGGTATATAAAACAGGTATATTAATTTTGCACGGGGTGTTTTATTTGGTTCATGAATTAGTATCAAATATTGCTCTAATCGTTACATTCACATTCTTGACAAGCCTTATTCATAAACACCAAACCTTTACTCAATCATCCCCATTGAAGGTTAAAACACTCTTAGGTATATTAAACGGCTTTTATGGCATTGTTCTCATGTTTTACGCTGTACCCGTTACCTCAACCACTATTATGGATTTGCGTCATTTGTTCATTATTTTAGCTGCTCAATTCGGAGGAATTTTCTCATCCCTAATTGCTGCATTGATCATTTCCATAGGCAGGTTTGTTATAAGTGGCGGTTATTCTTTTCCTGCCCTCGTTGGTTCGATTGGCTGTATCGTGATCGCCCTTGGCTGTGGAGTGATTTCCAAAAATGTACGAAATATCACGCGTAAATGGATTTACATGACCCTTTATAGTGTGTCCGTTTTTACGATCGTCTTTTTCCTTGTAATCAAAGATAAACAAATTCTTTCGGTCCTATATGCTGCTTACTGGTCAGCATCCATCGTTGCAGCTTCAGTCCTCGCCTTCTTAGTAGATTATCTACGCAAATCGAATGAGCATTTCAAACTGATAGAAACGCAAGCAAAAACCGACTTTTTGACTGGACTGAACAATGTCCGTGAATTTGACGCTATCTATAACGAGTATGTAAGAGAAGCACAGCTTAAAGGAGAAAATCTTTCTTTATTGTTGCTTGATATTGATTTCTTCAAAAAAATTAACGACACTTACGGTCATAGCAGTGGAGATGCAGTATTAAAACATTTTGGTAAAATCCTTGTGAAGTCTTCACGGAGATTTGATGTAGTCTCTCGCAATGGAGGAGAAGAATTTTCTGTTTTACTACCGGATACTCCATTAACCAAAGCAAGCCAAGTTGCGGAGCGTATAAGAAAATCAGTAGAGGAAGAAGATTTTCAGTTACCAGATGGGGAAAAAATCAAGATTACCGTTTCTATCGGTGTTTCCTGTTATACCGATACTGTGTCATGTGCAGAAGGCTTACTAGAGCAAGCGGATCAGGCTTTATACAAGGCCAAGCAGACGGGAAGAAATCGGATATGTTTCGTTACTGAATAGACGAGTAAACGACATTGTTAAGTTCAAACTTACGGAATAGGCAGCCAATATATTATGTTTGGCTGCCTATTATATTTAACTAGATTAATTTGATGGTCGACTGTTGTGGCAAACGACTATCCTTTAACGTCGATACGTATATTATAATCATCATCAATGTGATTTTCTGAGGGAAGGGAGCAAAACTCATGCCTTCGTTTTTGCCCATAATTATCTTCGTGCTTTCGTTGGTATTTCTGTTTTGGGTTGTGTATAAACGAGATGGCATTACTACGGCTATTTTGCAAGTATTACCATTCATCTTCTTCACAATTGCGTTAGAGACGGGCACAAAAAACTTCTTTTATATTGCGGTAACGATTTGGCTCGTTACTACAACCTTACTTTTCATCATGGCCCGAAATGTAAAGAAAAATCTTTGAGATGGGAGTTTTCACTCATTTCAGCAATTTCCGCCCCTTTTAAATCCGCTTTTGACTCAATTACCGTTGTGTTACATCCTCGTTAGCCTTAAAATGAACCCAAACCAGCTGTTTATGCGGAGTAACCTCCCTTTCCTCACCATTCTTTGTAAACTGTTTTACGATCACTACCCAACATATACCCCCCGCAACTATATTATTGTCTCCAAAGGAGAATGACATGAATAATCAAATCCGTAGCAGACGCCTGCTTTTCACAAAACTGGCATTACACGATTGGGAACTAATCCGCTCCATTTATACCAACCCGTCGCTTATGAGTCACATCGGAAATGTGAGGAGCGATGAAGAAATCCGCAGTAACTTTGAAAAAGAACTCGCTCCATGGAACCTGGAATCCAGCCATTGGCTAACCTGGATCATCCGAGAAACTGACTCTGGTAACGACGTCGGCTTAATCAGCATCTGCACCCGTAACCGGGAAAAACTCACTGCGGAAGTAGGCTTCATCATACTGGAAGACCACAAAGGTAAAGGCTATGCTACCGAAGCAATCAAGACCATCATTGATTTCGCTGTGGATACTTATGCATTCAAAAAAATTACGGCTGTTTGTTCCGAAGAGCACGTAGCGTCACGACGCGTATTGGAGAAAGCAGGAATGAATCTTGATGAAATCGTACCCGAAAGTACTGAGATCAATGGCAAAATGGTGAATGACTGCTTTTATTCGTTGGAAAGATAATGCGGATTTATCTACCTAATGATAATCTGCCCGTTAACTAAGCAAAGGGCCACCATACGGCAGCCCTTTCTTTATAGAACGATGTTATCCATAAGCAGCTTGATTGATGCTTCCGGTTATAACGAACCATTCATGTGGTCAACGCTACTCAAAAAGCCGCCGACTATCTTTATAAATTCATTGGTTTCTTCCAAATAGCTTGCATGGGAACTATTTTCAAAGACATGGAATTCAGAATTCTCCACGAGAGATTGATAGTATCGGGTCGACTCTGGTGCCGCTTCGTCATATCTACCGCATATGAAGAGTGCGGGAATGTTGATTTTATGAAGATGTGGCGTGCAATCGTATGTTTTGAGGTTTCCTGTTGGACAGAACTCAGAGGGCCCCCACATGGTCATATAAACATCCTTATTTGCTTTTGCGCGGCTTTCAGTTAATACTGATGGCAATGGATCGAGTCTGCATACATGCCTTTTGTAGTATTCTTTCATGGCCTCCTGATACTCTTCCGAATCCGTTGTCGCTTGTTCCTCGTTACGCGCAATGGCTAGTTGAACATCTTCAGGTAAATTCGCCAAGAAATGATCCGCATCTTTTTTCCAACGTTCAGCACTAAGACATGGACTTGAAAAAATGATGCTGTGAACCCCCGAAGGATTGTGATCGATTAAATAAGATGCCGCAAGCATAGTTCCCCACGAATGCCCCAAGATATGAACTTCTTTCAAGTCAAGTGCTTGCCTAACACACACCAACTCTTCTACAAACCGTTCCGTTCTCCACAATGAAGCATCCGTAGGCCTATCCGAATTCCCCGATCCTAGCTGATCATAAAAAATGACTGGCCTCTCGTCTCCCAAGACATGGAGAACCGACTTGAGTGGACCATGGGTATTTCCTGGCCCACCGTGAAGCACAACGAGAGGAGTTTTATCTCCATTACCTATCCGATTGTACCAAACCCTGCCACCTGGGACTTCAATGTAGCCTTCACTCTGTTTCATGCAGTCTGCCTCCACTTCTAATCCATCAAGTGTAATTTTTCCTTTGTAGTCATTGATATCATACATATTTCCCTTTCTGGATGTCGAAGTCCTTCCAATTTATCCTTTATAGCTCAATGTACTATATTTGATTTCCTTCTGTTTGTAATCCGAGAGTCCCGCCTCCATCACTCGTACGTCTGTATATGATCTTCAAAACGTGAAAACATAAGGTAGAAGCGACAAGGGGGAATTCATTTGGAGTTTGCCTTCAATTTCTTTATCTCTTGGCTTGTTGTCATTATCTTTGCGGTAATGAAAAAGACACTTTCACTTGTTGAAAACACCTTTGTCTACTTGTTGATATTGATCGTCAGCATCAACTGGACTTGGATCATTTATGAAGAGATGAAACTTGTTGAATTATCCAAGCAACCTCTGGACTATACCGCGTTTCTAATCAACCGTAGCATCGCCGTTCCCCTTGTTGTGGTAGTTGCGATTAATGTCATCAGGGGAGTTCATTCGCTCGGAAAACGTATCCTTACCCTTTTGCTCTCCGTAGCGTTGCTCGTTACTCTAGCTGTAATTGGACGCTTTTCGGGAATTACGGAATATACGAACTGGAATTTCGATTATGATACTTTGTACTTTCTTTCCCTGCATATTATTGCTTACCTCGCATTAAAGGTCTTTCAACGAACGAAGCGAAGCGAGGCGAAGGATACGTGACTATGTGGCAAAGTTTCGATAAGAATGAGGTTTCCCTGCTTATCTTAAATGCCATCGCTTACTTGATATTTTTTCTGCTTCCGAAGAAATTCTCGGCTCAAATTACAACCATTGGATTATTATGGGGACTTGCAATCGGGATATTATTCGACTTTACTATCGGCGGTGGCTTGATTGATTTCTATCAAGTAAACGATACGAACCACTACGAGGGTTCGGATGTGTTCTATTATTCGTTGTTCGCGCCTTTTGGATATTTCTTTTTTTACTTTTATGAAACCTTCAAGATCCGTAAATCAAACTTTAACTTTATTGCTTACGTTTTGGCATGGGCGATTGTTGGAGTGGCCGCACAGTGGCTTTTTACGCACCTTAACATCATCACATTGCAGAAAGGATATCGACTTGCATATTCGTTTCCTGTATTCTTAATCACCCAAACCGTCACAGGACTCTATATCGAGGTTGTAAAAAAACAGCCAACAGATGTGGCTAACTACTATGTAGTAACGAAAAGAAAAATTAGCAATTTAATACTATTGCCCTTTGGGAAAATCAAAAGACGGCTCAGATAATGGCAGCCTTCATTGCTGGGTAGACTTTACATAGCCTGTATTATCATTTTCTTGGTGATTTACCATCGAGCTCCCGACTTTGGGGGCTATTCTTTTTTTCATGAGCTTATACGGCCTAGTAGTGGATTATCAGTAGAACCGCGATGATAAATGGTGCAACTCCTAATGCCCAAAGTGGCTTTACATGATGCAATCGCAGCATAGGGAATATGGTGCATACTAACAAGCATGACCAATAAAACGACCATCCCCCCTGATATGTAATGAACCCAAAGTAATATCCTATTAATTCAAGAAACAAATAGATACATATCCATTTTACGTTTCGGTAAACTTGGCTAGAAAGAGTTTTTGGGTAATTTGACAAATAGAGCATTACTGTGCAAGGAAACACAATAAATGTGTAAAGGTTATCGGTCACGATTTCATTAATAAAACACTTTTGATACTGCCACAAATGGTGAAGTTGATGTCCAAGATACTGATAAAAAAGGTTTGCCGTGGCCATAAAATACATAGATGGTAAGAACTCTTTCCATTTACTCCAATCAGCCCATTTCCATGCGGCAAGCAATGCCCAGACAACTATAAATAGATGCAAGTAAATCCCGTCCCTAAATCGTTGTTATCATAAACTTGCCCATCCCCGGTCCCATTATATCCATTTTCATTATTCCGCAAAGTTGAATGGTAATCATTAGCACATCACACAATACAATTTAGCGGTGAATATCCAATGGTAAATAAAGTGGAAGCCATCAAAAATGTGCTGAATTGCAGAAATTGAAAACAAAAAAGCCAACCAGATCCGCTATCTGGCTGACCCCACTGTCCTTTATCTCCCCTGCGCCTGCTTCGTTCGGTAAAACTCATTAAATAGCTTCATCAATGCCCGTTTTTCTATCCGGGATACATACGAACGCGAAATCCCCAGCTCGCGCGCAATCTCCCGCTGTGTTTTTTCTTTATCCTTATCCAAGCCAAATCGGCCGATGATGACTTCTTTCTCGCGTTCATCGAGAATGTGGATATGCTGATAGATCTTGTTGGACTCCAGCTTCAGCTGCACGGCGTCAACGACCTCGTCGGTTTCGGTTCCCAGTACATCGATGAGCGTGATTTCGTTTCCTTCCTTATCCGTCCCGATCGGGTCGTGCAAGGAAACGTCCTTTTTCGTCTTCTTCAAACTGCGCAGATGCATCAGAATCTCATTTTCAATGCAGCGTGCAGCATAAGTAGCCAATTTCGTCCCCTTATCCACCTGATAGCTCTCAATCGCCTTGATTAATCCGATCGTCCCAATGGAGATCAAATCCTCGCTGTCTTCACCTGTATTCTCGAACTTTTTGACAATGTGAGCCACCAAGCGCAGATTATGTTCGATCAGCTTATTCCGGGCGTAAGCATCACCTTGCGCCATCAAGCGCAAATATTTCTCTTCATCCGCCTCAGGAAGCGGTTGCGGAAAAGCATTGTTTTTTACATACGCAACAAACATGACAAGCTCTTTGATGAACAGGGAAAGGGCCATAAAGATGCTGGACACGGTG
>DASQNU010000137.1:0-6526 GCA_035644815.1 Bathyarchaeia archaeon
GCTCTTTTTCTTTTGGGTGGTCAAACTTCTATGTCCTTATGATAAGTGCCGTGTCCAACTAGCGACTGTTGACGTACCCTATGTAAGAATTGTGAATTGAATTGCAAAGAGGGGAGAAGATTGGGAGAAACCATTGTTGCTAATGAAACCGTGAAAATCTCGGTCATTGTTCCCGCTCGCAATGAAGCTCGAACGATTGCCAGGGTTGTAAAGGAAGCGCGCAAAATCGCTGCGAATACGGAAGTGATTGTCGTTTGCAATGGCTCAACCGATCAGACAGCAGCGATGGCAACGAAAGCGGGTGCAAAGGTCATTGTGATGCCGGTCACACTGGGACACGATGTTGGTCGTGCAATTGGTGCGAGTCACGCCCAAGGGGAGATCCTCTTGTTTATCGATGGTGACTTCGTTATTCCCGCACATACTTTGCGTCACTATACCGATCTTGTTAAGCAAGGCAATGATCTGGTCTTAAATGCTTACTCTGGTTTTCAAAAAGGATCACGGATTCATTCTACAGCAGTGGCTAAACGCTTTTTGAATAAAGTGTTGGGATGTCCGCACTTGGTAGGAAGTTCCATGACAACGGTCCCGCATGCCATGAATCGAAAAGCGCTAATGGCGATTGGAATACACACACTTGCGGTACCCCCAAAAGCACAAGCCTCTGCGATCATGCAAGGATTACGAGTCGTGCGGGCAACGAGTATTAACACCGCACGTGTTAACCGGAAAAGGCCAAGACGAAAGGAAAGAGTAGTGGATCTCGTACTCGGTGATCATCTTGAAGCAATTGCCCTGGTTATCGCCCAGCGTGGATTTCGGGCAGGAATGACCGATTATTCTCGACATCGGGAACTGTTGGAGCAGGATTTGAATGATCATTTTCGTTGGGTATACCGGATGGAACAAAGCGAAGTAGTGTCTGTCGGAGGTGATTAGGGGTGGCGGCAAAAAAGAAGAAAAAGCGCACGATGAAAAAACGCAGGATCAGACAAAGCCCTTCGCAGCGGGTAAGAAGGAAGTCAAAAAAACGTCAGCGTCGTCAGCGTTCTCAAGGGAACTTTGCTGCCAGACGTAAAAAAGCAAGAGTCAGAAGGATAAGGAACCCTAGACAGACTACGAGCAGTCGGTCCAATCCCATCTACCCAAGACGCATATTGCATAGGAACAAACAACATCTCTCTGTCATCATTTCAGTCTACAATGAACAACATTCGATTGGACGTGTCTTGGACGAAGTAAAAAAACTTCATCCTAAAGAAATCATCGTGGTGGAAAACGGTTCGACCGATCGAACCCTTGAGATTTGTCTATCGAAGAAAGTCACCTGTTTCTCGTATCCGTTCCGGGTCGGCCATGATGTTGGCAGAGCCATTGGAGCGAAGGAAGCCACGGGAGACGTTCTTTTGTTTCTGGATGGGGATATCGTGTTTTCAGTGAAACAATTGATGCCATTTGTAAGGGCCTGCTATAGAGGGGTTGACATTGCGTTGAACAATGTAAATCCGCTTTATAGAAGAAGCGCCAAGTTGGATGCAGTCAGCATCGCTAAGATGTTCTTGAATCGAACGATCGGAAAGGGACGCCTACGGTATGCCTCCTTAACAGCCATTCCTCATGCGATGACCAAAAAAGCTGTAGAGCTAATCGGCCCGCAACACCTGGCAATCCCACCTAAAGCACAAAGTATTGCCGGTATGGCTGGGTTGGAAATGAAAGCTGTGCATACCGTCGATGTCTTCACAACAAATAAAATTCGTCACAGCAATACAAACGAGAACAATGTGGTGGAGGATTTGATCATCGGCGATCACGTGGAAGCCATTCAATGGGTTCAGGCAGTAACTGGTGAAAGAGGTACATTTACCGATATCATTCGGAATCGACAACTGATCAACGGTGAACTTGTCTCGCAAACGTTATAAGCAGAGGGTTCTCTTGATCACACGTGAATCGTCTTGGCCGTCAAAATCCTTACCTCTGATGAATGATCTGGACTTTACTTTCTTGAAGAGGGTGTGAAAATGTCAAATCATCCTACCGTCGCCGTCATCGGCTTGGGTTTTGTCGGATTACCATTGGTACATCTGTTTCTTTCAGGTGACTATCAGGTGATCGGGATTGATATCGATCCTGCCAAGATCAACATGATCCAACAGAAAAAAAGCTATATATCCGATATGCAGGACAGTGATCTGGCAGCAATGATGGACAGTGGTCGCTTGACCGTGACGACAGACTATGAAGCCGTTAATCAGGCTGACGCCATCATTATATGCGTGCCTACTCCATTGCGGAATAAAGAACCCGATCTTACCTATATTTTTCATGCTGTACAACAAATGAAACCTCACTTGAAAGAAGGACAGCTGCTTGTCTTGGAAAGCTCGACGTATCCGGGCACCACGGAAGATTATGTGAAACCACTGATTGAAGACGGTCATTTAAAGGTGGGAAGCAACTTCTACCTGGGTTACTCTCCCGAAAGGATTGATCCGGGAAACAAGACCATGTCTATTGCTGAAATGCCTAAAATTATCAGTGGTACCACACCAGCATGTTTGGAACGTTTGCAAGAGCTCTACAATTCCGTATTTGTCAAGACGGTACCTGTTTCTTCTCCACGTGTGGCTGAATTTGTGAAAATGCTGGAAAACAGCCAACGATTAATTAACATTTCCTTTATCAACGAAGTGAATCTGCTTGCCAATAAAATGGATGTGAACTTGTGGGAAGTGATCGAAGCGGCCAAAACGAAGCCGGTCGGATTTACTCCTTATTATCCGAGTGCGGGAATTGGAGGGCACTGCATCCCGGTTGATCCCTTTTTTCTCGCTTGGATCGGCATGCGAGAAGGTGTACCGCTGACAATGATTCATCAAGCAGGGCTGATCAATGAAATGATGCCCCATTTCATCGTGAACAGGGCAGCTCAAATCATGACGGAAAAACAAATCCCTTTTACGGAAGCGAAGATCGGTGTCATCGGTCTCACCTATAAAAAAGATGTGAATGACATCCGGGAGTCTGCTTCCTTAAAGGTGATTGAATTACTGCAGGATCGTCGAATGAACGTTAGTGTGTATGATCCGATCTTTCGAGGTGAACTGCCCTTTGAAGATGTCGGCACGTTTTCTTTAGAGCCGGATTCTCTCCAATCCTTTGATCTGGTCATGATTTTAGTGGATCACTCCGGTATGGACTGGGAGCATGTGGCACAGTATAGCCAGTGCATCATTGATACCCGTAATGTGATTCCTCGAATCCCAGGTAGACACGTGATTCATTTATAAAGGAGGGTGGGAGAAAAAAGTGCGAAGATTTACGATCTTTTTTCTGGATCACCGCTCCATGTATCTAGATAGTCTAGGAGACACGCTTGCTCAAATCGGTCACCGGATTGTGTATCAAAGCTCATGGAATATGAAAGAGATTGAAGCGGGAATCGCCCATTTCAAACCCGATATTCTCATCACAGTGGGTTGTGATATCCCGCTTCGCTCCCCCTCTTTGGACATTCTCCCCGAATTGTGCCGCAAATACAATCTCTTCCATATATACTGGGCTACGGAAGATAAGATTCACCATCACCTGTGGTCACTCCCGTTTATTGAACGAATCAAGCCAGATTGTGTATGGACGATTCATCCGGAGTGCATGGCTTCTTACATTCAAAAAGGGATTTTCGCCCAGTATCTGAACTTTGCCTGCAATCCGCGATTTTTCTTGGAAAAACCGGCTCATGCATATGAGCATTATGACCTGACCATGATCGCCACCGCTCATCTTGATCAAATGACGTATCGTTACGAAAGTCTGGCAAATCTGTTTTTTCCCTTGGTACAAAACAATTGGAAAGTAAACATCTGGGGCTGGGGATGGTTGGAAAATCAGATGCTGATCCGCACTCATTTTGGTGTTGAGGTGCCGTCAGACTGGGTTCATGGGTACTTGTCCTATCGTGATACCGTGTCCGTATATCATCAAAGTAAAATCGCCCTTGGCATTCAAAATGCAAGAGATCAGGTGACCCAACGGACGTTTGAAATATTAGGAGTGGGCGGCTTTATGCTCGCCAACCGAACGGAAGCACTCACCAGCATGTTTACTGAAGGCGTTGAAATTGTGTATAGCGACAGCCCTGCCGAGACATTGGAAAAAGTATCTTACTATTTGGCCCATCCGGAATTGCGTTACCAAATCGGTCAGGCGGCGAGAAGAAAGATTTTAGCCGAGCATACTTATCAACATCGGTTGGAAGCGATATGGCCGCAAGTCGAGCCGATGATCATAGCAAAACGGGGAGGTACGTAAGAAATGATCCCTCTGGTTGACCTAGGAAGACAGTTCGGATCACTGCGTCTGGAAATTCTTGACGCTATCTCTGATGTGATCGAGAGTGGCATGTATATTTTGGGGCCGAAAGTAGCCGAGTTAGAAAAAAAAATAGCAGAGCGTTTGGGAGTAAAGCATGCGATTGGGGTTGCCAACGGTACGGATGCCCTAGTCCTTACACTAAAAGCAAAAGGAATCGGACCAGGTGATGAAGTGATCACGACTCCGTTTACCTTTTTTGCCTCTGCAGAATCGGTGTCAAATCTGGGGGCGACACCCGTATTTGTCGATGTGGATCCGGAAAGTTATAATCTGAATCCCGACCTGCTGGAAGCCAAAATCACGGAAAAGACGCGGGCTATTATACCCGTGCATATTTTCGGGCAACCCGCTGATATGGAAAAAATTAATCAAATTGCCCAGAAACATCAATTGTTTGTCATAGAAGATGCTTGTCAGGCTTTTGGTGCCAGTTATCACGGCAAACCTGCAGGCAACCTTGCTGATGCCGCCTGCTTTTCCTTTTTCCCGACCAAAAATCTGGGGACGTTGGGTGATGGGGGGATTGTCGTGACCAACGATGATTCGCTCGCAGCGGCTATTCGGTTATTGCGCCAACATGGTAGTACGAAAAAGTATTTTCACGATGCGATTGGTTACAACAGCCGGCTTGATGAGATTCATGCTGCGATTCTGCTCCAATGCCTACCGCTTATCGATGAATGGAATGAGACCCGTAGAAAATGGGCGTACCGATACCGCGAGCGTTTACAGGATCTCCCGGGGTTGCGAATCAGGCCAGAAAAGCCAGATCTCGTGCATATTTATCATTTGTTTAATGTGGAACTGGAGAATCGAAGCCTAGTCATGGATGCATTGAAAGAACGCGGGATACAGTGTGCGGTGTATTATCCACGGCCCCTTCATTTGCAAAAGGTTTACGAGCATTTGGGAGGAAAACCTGGAGATTGCCCGGTGGCTGAGCGTCTCTCTGAGCAAATTTTGGCAATTCCGATTAGCCCATTTTTACAGGAAGAAGAGCAGGATCAGGTAATTGAAGCCATTAAGAAAAGCTTGGAGGTGTAAGTCACGTGCGCTTCGGATTAATCGGATGCGGCCGGATTTCCCAGAAACATCTGTCCTCGCTTGCGGCAATTGCAGGCGCTGAACTGGTTGCGGTGAGCGATGTTGTGCCGGAAAGTATGGATCGTGCTGAGCAACAGTTTCTTGCTCTAACGGGACGATCCGGATCCATAAAAAAATACGTGGAATACGGATCGTTGTTGGCAGATCCCGAGGTTGAGGTGGCGATTGTCGCTGCCTCCTCGGGACAACATGCGAAAATTGCCAAGGCAGCTCTTTATGCGGGAAAGCATGTTGTGCTGGAAAAACCGATGACCTTATCGTTGAAGGAAGCGGATGATATCATCAGCTTGGCTGCAGCGAGAGAGCGTACTGTGCTGGTATGCCATCAACTGCGATACCGCCCGATCATGCAAACGATCAAAAAATATGTGGAAAACCGATCGCTGGGACAAATTCATCTAGGGGTAGTCTCCATGCGCATTCATCGTCCTGCTGAATACTACCAAGCTGCTCCGTGGCGTGGAAGCTGGCGTGAGGACGGTGGCATGCTGCTGAATCAGGGCATTCATATGGTTGATTTGCTTCAGTGGTTTCTCGGTGAAATTACAACCGTCTATGGGGATATTCGAAAAGGGCCGATTGAGAAGGAAACGGAGGATGTGGCGTTAGGACTATTGACGTTCGCATCGGGCGCAAAAGGAATGATCGAGGCGAATACCGTTACCTATCCGTCCAATCTGGAATATTCGCTCTCTTTGTTTGGAGAACATGGCACTCTCTCCATCGGCGGTCCGCAAATGGATCAAATTTATCGGTGGGCGTACAAGAATCAAATCGAAAGTGAAGAACACATTGCGTTATTGGCTAAGCAAAAAAATGAGCACGTTATGATGTATCAAGATCTAATCGATTCGATTCAACAAGGGTCAAAGGAGGTCCTTATCCACGCGCGGGAAGGAAAAAAAGCGCTGGAAACCATTTTTGCCTTGTATCAGTCAGCAGTGACCGCACGTCCAGTCGTTCTTCCGTTGCACCAGTTTGAAACTGCACAGCTTAGTGACATCATGAAAACGACAGGGTGGTTGACATGAACTTTGGCAAT
>DASQNU010000138.1:0-11968 GCA_035644815.1 Bathyarchaeia archaeon
TTTGGACAGTATACCGATAGTGCTCAACCTGCTCCTGGTTGTTTTTCTTGTTTTGTTGAATGCCTTTTTCGTGGCTGCTGAGTTCGCTTTAGTGAAGGTGCGGCAAACACGACTGATGCAGTTGGCGAATGAGGGAAACAAAAGAGCCCTTTTTGCACAAAGTGTCACGCAAAAATTGGACGCTTATCTGTCTGCCACACAGGTAGGGATTACGCTTGCGTCCTTGGGCTTGGGGTGGGTTGGTGAACCAGTCATTGCACATAGCATCGTGGAACCACTGTTGGGAACATTCGCACTTCCTGACTACGTCACTTCTACGCTTTCCTTTGCCATTGCGTTTGCGGTGATCACCTTTCTCCATATCGTTGTTGGGGAGATGGCGCCCAAATCGCTGGCGATTCAAAGAGCGGAAGAGACGTCGCTCTGGGTTGCAGCTCCCTTGGCCTTCTTCTATAAGCTCATGTATCCGATCATTGTTGTACTGAACGGCTCGGCAAACCGTATGCTGAAATGGTTTGGTCTGGAGCCGGTGTCCGAACATGAAGCGGCCCATACCGAGGAAGAAATCCGCCTGTTGGTGAACGAAAGCCATAAAAGCGGCCATATTGACCAAACCGAGCTTGCTTTGGTGGAACAAGTTTTTGACTTTTCCGAGACGCTTGCACGTGAAATTATGATTCCGCGAATTGACATGGTCTGTCTATATAGATCGAATACGTTTGAAGAGAATCTGGAAGTGATCCGCACCGCGCGCCATACACGTTTTCCGGTAGCGGATGAGGATAAGGACAATATCATTGGGTTTGTCCACGCGACCGATTTTTATATATCCGCACTCTCCAATCAAGATGTACAGCTCGACGCGTTGCTGCGGCCGACGATGACGGTTCCCGAATCAATGGAGATTAGTCAGGTGCTGCGATTGATGCAGAAGCGCCGCTCCCAGATCGCCATCGTCATCGATGAATACGGCGGTACGGCAGGGCTGGTCACCTTGGAAGATATTTTGGAAGAGATCGTGGGCGATATTAAGGACGAGTTTGACGTTAATGAACTCCCGGATATTGAAAAGACCGAGGCAGGCTTGTCCGTAGCGGGGAAAGTCCTGTTATCTGAACTGAGTGATCATCTCCCCTTTGAATTGGAGTCGGTCGATGTCGATACCATCGGGGGATGGGTCTATAGTCAATTGGAAGAAGAGATCGGTGTCGGAAAATCGGTTGTTTGGGAGGATCACACATTTACCATTACGGAAATGGACAATCACCGGGTTACCCGAATTTCCATTGTCCCGAAAGTGATCGAGCCCGTACAAGAACAAGAACCGCTTCCCGTAGCGTAACAAACAGCGAAGAACCGCAAACAAAAACAATGTTTGCGGTTTTTTTCTATCATGCAACAAATTGTATGTAGATTACGTCTCAATTTCGGAAGCGTTTTTCCATTTTCTACGTAAAAGTAGTAGAAGGGAGGAAATTGGATGAAATTGATGACGAACTGTTGAAAGTTGACCGGAGGGATCTGATGTGCAGGTAGACTTTTTCCTGGATCTTATTCAGCAATACGGGTACTTAGCTCTGTTTTTTGCATTATGGCTAGGCATTGTAGGGATGCCGATTCCGGATGAAGTCATCGTCATGACAGGAGGAATGGTTGCCTCCTTTCAAATCCTGCGACCGATTCCTGCTTTTCTCGTGACCTATCTGGGAGTGGTATCAGGGCTCTCCTTGGGATATGTCTTGGGACGTGTCGTTGGTGTGTCGGTATTGGATCGATTGGCGAAAAAGGCGAAGATGCAACTGTACATCGCTAAATCGCAGGATTTATTGCAAAGGTACGGCAATCAGGCATTGATCATCAGTTACTTTCTTCCGGTGGTAAGACATGTCGTGCCGTATTTGGTGGGAATCAGCAACATGTCATTTCGACGGTATGCGCTGTATTCTTACACCACTGGTTTTATTTGGACATTGGGCTTCTTTATTGCCGGGCATCTGCTTGGAGAAAATGCCCCGCTTTTTGGTCAATTGATTGCCAATTATAGTCAATACGGGCTGTTCCTCATTCCCATATTATTGCTAATTGTGTACCTCATTCGATATCAGCGGAAATCCTCAAAATTACGCAAAAATGTGCATGAGTCGCATTGACCGGATTTGCTTGCAAAAGAAAAAGATTCTATCAATAATTGGCAACCGTGTTTGACATCTGCTTGACATATTCCTTCGGTAATCTATAAACTAAGATCATCAATTTGTGATTTTTTTGTCGTGGTAGGCATGTGAACGTCTAAAAATACGGAATTGGGGAGATTTTCGATGTTGAATAAAAAGTTGATAATTCCAGTTCTTTCTTCTCTGGTACTGGCAACTGCAATTCCAGCGGTTAATACGGAAGCGTCCGTAGCGAAGAAAACAGTGGTAGCAAACTACAACAATATTAAAGTAAACTACAATGGTTCAGCAGTTTCTGTTGATCCAGAGCCATTCATCATCAATGGCACAACTTACATTCCGCTTCGCAGCATGGGAACTTTGTTCAATAAAAACGTAACTTGGGATGGCGGCTCTTACACCATCAACGTTTCTGACAAGCCAGACAGCCGTACAGCGGCATTGGAAGCAGAAATCGCTTCTTTGAAATCTCAAATCGCTGCTAAAGATGCGACAATCAGCGACCTGCGTGCTGATCTTGCTGATAAAGACGATGATAGTGATAGCGATGATATCGATGACATTCTTTCCGATTTGGAAGATGATTTGAATTCTGATTATGAAGATGAGTTCGATGATAATGATATCACATTGGACATCACAGTTAGTGGCGATGAAGACGATATCGAGATTGAAATCGAAGCTGAAGGCGATGAAGACGACTACAATGACATTGATGAGAGCGATTGGGAAGATCTCGTACAGCAAATAATGGATGACGTCTGGGATTTTGACTCTGAAATCGAGGAAGCCGATATTACTGGTACCATCATTGATTTTGATGGTGATGACGATTACGAATTCGAAGGCCAAGGCGATTCAGACGAAGACGAACGTTACTATGAATTTGATGGTTCAGAAATCGAATAATAATATAAATCTTGCTTCCTTTGAGGGGAGCAAGATTTTTTAATATCCGACACATCACGCATGAAAAAGCCAAGAAAGGAGGTACCCCATGAAAACCATCTTGATCGTAGAAGATGAAATCACCATTTCCCGCGTACTGAAAGCTTATCTGGAAAAAGCCCAATTCCACGTCGAACAAGCCTTCACCGGAGATGAGGCGATCGCTAAGTACGATGCCTTGAACCCTTCCCTGGTATTGCTAGATGTAATGCTCCCTGGCAAGAGCGGGTGGGAAATCCTGACCTACATTCGGGAAAAAAGCGCGTGTCCCGTCATTATGCTGACCGCCTTGGGCCAGATCAACCATAAATTAACCGGTTTGAACACAGGGGCAGATGATTACATCACAAAGCCGTTCAATGCGGAAGAGGTCGTGGCTCGCGTGCATGCCGTCCTGCGTCGCCCGACCATTATCGAAGGATATGACATAAAGTATTTTGGCAGCCTGAAGGTCGACTTCCGCGCCCATGCCGTTACCTTGCATGGCATAGAGCTCAGCTTCACTCCTCGCGACCTTGCGTTGTTTTTGTTTCTCGTGCAATATCCGAATCGGACCTTTACCCGGGAGCAATTGATTGAACACGTGTGGGGCATGGATTACGAAGGCAGCGATCGCGCCGTCGATCTGGCGATTAAGCGAATCCGTCGGACATTGGAAAACTGGCCCGAAACAGAAGGGGAAATTCGAACCTTGCGCGGGTTGGGGTACCAGTTTGTTGCCTATGAACAATAGAAAACGCAAATCAATGCTGACCTATTGGACGACCCGTTATTTGGGGACATTGTTCGTCGGGCTGATTGTCATTGGGGTGATCTCCTCCGTATGGTTGAATTACCATGAGACGGAAAAGCGATTGAACATTATGAAACTGATGGTGGAGGATATTGCCGACCGTGCCGTGGATACCGACGGGAAACTGCGGGTAGGTCCATATCTGATGAGAATCATTGACGGACGGCAGCGTATTTTTGATATTAATCTGTTGCCGTTTCTGATGATTACCGATCGACAAGGACAGCTTGTCTATGGGCGTGCAGACAAGATGACACAGCAATTTTTGGACAAAGCAGCCCTTACCAGCACAGAAAATAATAACCCCGCACTTATTTCGTTAAATCATGGTGAACGTTTTTACGTAGTGACACAGGAAATGATGTACGAGGGGAAGGTGGCTGGAAAGGTATATCTCTTCTCCCCTGAAAAAGAAATTGTCAAAAGCAACAGTGATCTTTCGCTGCTCTTTATCTTGCTGGGAAGCTTGGCACTGCTAGGATGGTTAGTCATCTATCTATTTACCCGCAAGCTGTCTGATCCGATTCAAAAGGTCGCGGATGCAGCAAAGCGGATTGTCACCGGAGATTATCATATTCAACTGCAGCAGGATATCCGGGAAAAGGAAATGTATGAATTGATCGATTCCTTTAAAGAAATGGCCGATCGCTTGCGACAGTTGGAAGAAATGCGGACAGAACTCCTGGCGGGCGTGACTCATGAGCTAAAGACGCCGGTTACATCGATTAGCGGTCTGGTGCAAGCCGTAAAAGATGAAGTGGTTACGGGCGAGGAAGCTAAGGAATTTTTGAATATATGCGTGAAAGAAACGGGACGGCTGCAAAAAATGGTGGAAGACCTGCTTGATTTCAACTCTTTTGCCATCGGCGGAGATATCCGTGTCAGCAAAGAAGAGATTGATATGAATATGTTGATCCAGGAAATTACCCATCAATGGCTGATCACCCAGGAGGAAGATGCCGTTCAGCTCTCGACTCGGGTGCCCGGACACAGCATTATGATTGCCACGGACCCATTACGCGTCCAGCAAATCCTCTATAATCTTTTAAATAATGCGAAGCAGTCTGTCATCGTCAATGGCCGGATTGAGGTCACGCTGCAGGAAGCGGAGGAGGGTCTTCGCATCGATGTGAAGGATAACGGAATGGGCGTACCTCCTGAGGAGCAGCCTTTGATCTTCGAGCGCTTTTATCGGGGAGAAGAGAAGAAGCACCGAGTAAGAGGCCTGGGGCTGGGCTTGCCATTCAGCAAATTGATGGCGCGAGCGCTTGGTGGCGATTTACGGTTGCAAGAAAGCTCAAGTCAGGGCACGACCTTTACTTTCACGATAGGCAACGGAAGCAACTGAACAAAATGAAAAGGAACCCGGCAATCTGCTCGGGTTCTTTTCGTACAAGCGGCTATTCTTTGTCTGCGATCCACAGGAAAAAGGTAATCAGCGAAAAAGCAACGAGGGCAAGAAAAGGAATCGTGATAAAACCAAACCAGTTCAGGTAGTCCACGTTGCATGGAACACCAGCCGTGCAAGGAAGCACCTCGGCGAGACCGGGAACCTTTTGCTGCAGGTAATGATAGAGAGAAATGCAGCCGCCAATGATGCTGAGAGGCAATGCATAGGTGCGGATGCCGTGATCATTGCGGAAGCCGGCGATGCCGAGCAGGATCACGAGCGGATACATAAAGATGCGTTGAAACCAACATAAGCTGCATGGAATGTAATGCATGATCTCACTCAAGAAAAGACTTCCACCCGTTGCAACCAAGGAGGTGACCCAGGCGAAATAGATCCCGTATGGCTTCAGCAGAGTAAGGAAGCTACTTTTGTTCATTCCCCTGCGTTCCTTTCAGCTCTTCGGCGATCAGCTGTTTGATCTCGTTGTAATCAAATGGGTTTTGGACGAGCTTGCCATTGATCAGCAGCGTTGGAGTGGAGGTGATGCCTGAGTTTACAGCAAAAGCTTCATCTTCACGAACTTTCTTATCAAATGTTCCAGCTTCGAGGTCTTTTGCCAGCTGATCATAGTTGATCTCCAGCTTTTCCTGCTTGACCAGGTTCACGAGAAATTCCGGGGTTGCCCATTGCTGTCTTTCATCTCCCTGATGCTTGTACACAGCCTCCAAAAATGGCCAAAAGGCTTGTTCATTTTGATGGTAAATGGCTTCCCCAGCAGCTGCAGCGGTATAGGAATCCGGCCCAAGAATCGGATTGTTCAGAAACGTAAACTTGGCAATGCCTTTATCAATATAGTCCCGTTTGATGTACGGAAAGTATTCTTCGGTAAATGTTTTGCAAGCAGGGCATTTGAAGTCGCCGAACTCTGTAATGGTGATGGGAGCATTGGCATCCCCTTGCACAGGTTGTCCAGCATAAGGCACGTTTAAAGAGTCGCCCTGATCGTTCCCGGAAAAGGCGACGAATCCGACAATGATTAGCAAAAGAAGAAATACGCCGCCTGTTGCCATCATCAAGGTTCGCATTTGATTCGATTTTTTCGACTTCGCTTCCATCTGCTGCTTTTTTTGTGCTTTTGTCTCTGACTTTTTACTCATGACTGGACATCACCTCTATCAAAATGATATAAACTATAATAAGTATAGTTTATTATACTGATGATTTATAGACGATGTAGCGATTGTTCCGATAAAAGACACAATCGCCCATCAGAAAAATACTAACACAAAGTTGAGAGAGACATAAGTTTCTCAAAAGAGGAGAGGAAAACATGGCTACAGTACTTTTCGTCAAAGCGAACAACCGCCCGGCGGAGCAAGCAGTCTCTGTAAAGCTTTATGAAGCTTTTCTCGCTACATACAAAGAAACACATCCGCAAGATACGGTGATTGAGCTGGATCTGTTTGCAGAGAACCTGCCTTATCTGGACAACAACATGATTACCGGGATCTTCAAGTCTGCCAGAGGGATTGAGCAGACTCCAGAGGAGCAAAAAGCGTCCGATACCGCAAACAAATACCTGGATCAATTCCTCGCTGCGGACAAAGTCGTTTTCGGATTCCCACTGTGGAATATGACCGTACCAGCTGTGCTTCACACTTATATCGATTATTTGAATCAAGCAGGCAAAGTATTCCGTTATACGCCTGAGGGACCTGTTGGACTGTTGACTGACAAAAAAGTAGCGATCTTGAACGCTAGAGGCGGCGTTTATTCCGAAGGCCCGGCGGCAGCTGCTGAGATGTCCGTTAACTACGTGACAAACATCATGAGCTTCTTCGGAGTGAAAGATATTACCTCCGTCATCATCGAAGGACATAACCAATTCCCTGACCGTGCTGAGGAGATCATCCAAGCAGGCGTGGATAAAGCGGTAAAAACAGCGGAAAACTTCTAATCAAGAAAGAAAGGGGAGGCCATTTGCCTTCCTTTTTTGATTTAGATGGGCTGCGGAGCAGAAGCTACATTCAAAAAATGGAGAGAATGGCAAAGTAGCGGCTATTCATGTTTTTTATCTGTTCGATTTTATGCAATTGCCACGTTAGGAAGGGAAGAGAGGGACGGGCATAGTCTTTGTCACGTTTTTGGAAGCGGAACCGGACAGAATTCACTCCCTTGCGGGTGTGGCAAGAACGTAAGCCCCGCCCTCTCTTCCCTTCCCACACCACCATGTTTACCTAACAAAGGTAAAGAGAATAGCAAAGGAGAATCACGAGGATGAAAATGACCATTGCTCCGGATGCGCTTGCTTGGTTCAAAGAAGAATGGGGCTTTAAAACGGGAGACCAGATTCGATTTTTTGCTCGTTATGGGGGAAGCAGTACGGTTCAGCAATCGTTTTCCATGGGGATATCCAAGGAAACACCGAGAGATATCGGGATCTCTACGGTTGAGCAGGGCATTACGTTTTATATCGAGAGTGAGGATCTGTGGTATTTAAACGGCATGGATTTAACCGTCCAATTTCGCAAGGAAACGGAAGAGGTTGTTTTTCTGGTGCAGTAACGGCTGGAGGTGAACCAATCCGGCAAGCATGGCCGGCCGGACGGGTCACAAGTTACCCTCAGGGCTCACTCTTCAAGGATTCAATCCAATCGGCATAGCAAGTATCGCAGAGCAGCTCAGTACGCTCCTGAGTCCCTTGGAAAAAGGTGATCTGATGAGCGTTCTCCGAGTCATGTTCACAGTAGTAGCATTTGTACTTGCGCAACTCGATCCCCCCAGCAGAGTTTTGGAAGTGAGAGTAACGGATTTATTTTTCCCGAAAGCGGAATGAAGTCGCTTGACAAAAGTTAGCAATAGCGATTATTATAACTTACATAAAGTAAATAACATAAAGTAAGTAACTGACTAACATCTTTGTTACACTCACGATAAAAAACAAGATTGGGGAAGGAATGATTATTGTGTCTAAAGATTTCTATGCAGCAGTAGAAGGAAGACGTTCGATTTACGCGATTAGCAAGGAACAGGTTGTATCTGACGAGAGAATTCAAGAAGTGATTGAGCATGCTGTCAAGCATACGCCGACCTCCTTCAACTCGCAAAGCGGACGCGTTGTAGTATTGCTGAATGAACAGTCCGACAAGCTGTGGAACATCACGAAAGAAGCGTTGCGCAAAATCGTCCCAGCTGAACAATTCGCTCCCACTGAGGAAAAAATGACTGCGTTTGGCAGCGGGTATGGTACAGTGCTTTTCTTTGAAGATCAAAATGTGGTGAAGGGCCTGCAAGAACAATTTGCCCTCTATGCTGACAACTTCCCGGTATGGTCGGAGCAATCTTCCGGCATGCTGCAGTATGTTGTCTGGACAGCACTGGAGCTGGAAGGCTTTGGCGCTACCCTGCAGCACTATAACCCATTGATTGACGATGAAGTGAGAAAAGAATGGAACATTCCTGACAGCTGGAAGCTGCGTGCGCAAATGCCTTTTGGCAAACCGGTTGCACCTGCAGGCGAAAAGCAATTCCAGCCGCTGGATGAGCGCGTAAAAGTATTCAAATAAGCATCTCGTATGAACGAGGCATGCAGGTGACTGCATGTCTCTTTTTTTGGTAAATCTGAGGGTATAAACTTACGGATTACGATTATCGCCACGAAGCACGTTAGCTGATCGATGAATGTACATGATAAGATAAAAAATGGATGGAGTGTATTTCCAATCTGGATAGAAATGGTCAAAGGAGTTTAACGGTACTCATGAAAAAACAGATCATCACGATTATGTTTAGTGTGTTTATTGTGTTTGTCGGGTTTGGGATTGTCATTCCGGTGATGCCGGAGATCATTACAAGCTCGGGCGCCTCCAATCTTCATCTTGGGTTTTTGCTTTCCTTGTTTTCCATCGTTTCGTTTTTTCTTTCGCCAATCTGGGGAGCCCTGTCAGACAAACATGGCAGGCGACCCGTCATGATTAGCGGACTGATCGGCTATACCGTAAGCTTTCTTATTTTTGCTCTTTCCCAGGGAGACCTGCTGTTGATGTATCTGTCTCGTATCATCGGCGGTCTGTTCTCAGGAGCGGTCATGTCCTGCGCAGTGGCGTATGTGTCGGACATTTCGACGGAGGAGCAGCGGACCAAGATGATGGGCTTTGTCGGGATGTCGATCGGGCTTGGCTTTATTTTTGGCCCGGCTATTGGTGGGATGGTCAGCAGCATCGATCTTTTCTTGCCTTTCTGGCTTTCGGCAATGCTCACATTTTTGGTGATGCTGGGAGTCATCTTCGTGTTGCCGGAGTCCAATCCGCCAGAAAAACGCAAACCAGTCGCAAAAACGTCCAGATGGGCAGCTTTTTCCAGTGATTTTACTGGTGCGCAAAAAAATCTGTACATTCTCTCGTTTCTTACCACGGCACTGCTGGCCAGTCTGGAAGCAACGTTTCAATTTTTTGTCATGGAGCATTTGCGGGCGACGCCCTATGAAATTGGCGTCATGTTTGCGGTTTGCGGGGTGGCAGGGGCGTTGGTTCAAGGAGGCTACATTCGTCGCGTGAAAAAGGGTATGGAGCCTGCGACGATCCGTATTGGTTTTCTTGTCACTGCGCTGGGCTTCGCGCTGCTTCTGATGCCGGTCAACATCGTAGCCATGACGATTTTCCTATCCATTTTTGGAATCGGGAATGCCTTGGTTCGTCCTTGCGTTACCTCACTGATTACGCAGAACACTTCATTAGGGAGAGGGGCAGCGTCCGGGCTCAACTCATCCATGGACAGCCTGGGGCGTATTTTAGGGCCGCTGGTCGGTTCCTTTGCCTTCCACTACCACAGCTCGCTGCCGTTTGTTTTAGGGGCGGTTGTGTCCGTCTGCGCGCTCTTTTTCTTGGCAGGCTTTATCAGGCTGAGAGGAAAGCAGGAGCAAGAGGCTTTATCTTAGAATCATTGTTCAATTTGGACGAACTGCCGCCAAATATGGTATAATGAAGTATTGCGAAAACCAGTTGGAGGTTTGTCCTTTATGGCATCTGAAACGTTTCCAAAAATTAATATAAGCCAGGAGATGCGCGATTCCTTCATCAGCTACGCGATGAGCGTAATCGTCAGCCGGGCTTTGCCAGATGTACGCGACGGTCTCAAACCGGTGCATCGACGGGTTCTCTATGCGATGCACGACATGGGACTCTCTCCTGATAAGGCGTTCCGTAAATCGGCAAACGTCGTCGGGGAAGTTATGGCGAATTACCACCCACATGGTGACTCTTCGATCTATGATACGATGGTGCGCCTCGCCCAAGATTTCAATATGCGCTACATGCTGGTGGAGGGTCAAGGGAACTTCGGTTCGGTGGACGGAGACCCGGCAGCAGCGATGCGATATACAGAGTCCCGTATGTCCAAGATCGCCCTGGAGCTCTTGCGGGATATCGATAAAGAAACAGTAGATTTCGTGCCCAACTATGACGGGCGCAAGGAAGAGCCGGTAGTCCTGCCTTCCCGTTTCCCGAACCTGTTGGTCAATGGCTCGTCGGGGATTGCGGTAGGGATGGCGACCAATATTCCTCCGCACAATTTGGGTGAAGTGATCAATGGCGTTACAGCCATGATCGATAATCCGGATATTACCATAGCGGAACTGATGAAAATCATCAAAGGTCCTGACTTCCCAACCGCTGCGGAGATTTTGGGCTACAGCGGAATCCGCAAAGCATATGAGACAGGGCGCGGCTCCATTATCATGCGCGCGAAGACCTTGATTGAGGAGCATAAAGGCAAACCGCGTATCATCGTGACCGAGATCCCGTATCAAGTCAACAAAGCGCGGCTCGTCGAAAAAATTGCCGAGCTCGTTCGCGAGAAAAAGATCGACGGTATCACCGATCTGCGGGATGAATCGGACCGCAAAGGAATGCGTATCGTCATTGAGTTGCGCAGAGATGTCGTACCAAAAGTAGTGCTCAATAATTTGTATAAGCAAACACAGATGCAAAGCACGTTCGGTGTGAACATGCTGGCGCTGGTGGATAATCGTCCGCGCGTCTTGAATTTGCGCGACATGATTTACTACTATTTGGAGCATCAACGCGTCATCGTCCGCAGACGTACCGAGTACGATCTGAGGCAGGCGGAAGCGCGTGCACATATTTTGGAAGGCTTGCGTATCGCGCTTGATCATATCGATGAAATCATCAGCCTGATTCGCGCATCCCGTACGACCGAAGAGGCACGGGATGGATTGATGAACAACTATACGCTCAGCTACGAGCAGGCCCAAGCGATTCTGGATATGCGTCTGCAACGCCTGACAGGCTTGGAGCGCGAAAAAATCGAGAACGAGTATCAGGAGCTCATGGCAAAAATCGCGGAATACAAAGCCATTTTGGCCGATGAAGGCAAAATCTATGCAATCATCAAAGAAGAGATCACGGAGATCAAAGATCGTTTTGGCGATGAACGTCGCACGGTCATTACCTTCGACGAAGAAAGCATTGAAGATCTCGATCTGATCCCAGAAGAAGACGTGGTGATTACCCTTACTCATTCCGGGTATATCAAGCGTCTGCCAGTCTCCACCTACCGCAGTCAGAAGCGGGGAGGCCGCGGTGTCATGGGTGCCGGCACGAAGGACGATGATTTTGTCGAGCATCTGTACATCACCAGCTC
>DASQNU010000139.1:0-4424 GCA_035644815.1 Bathyarchaeia archaeon
CTTTTTCATATCGTATGTGGCTGCTTTTCAATGTGCGAATACCCATCAAAAAGAAAACCCTTGCTGTCAAAGCGGTTGCTTCGCAGGAAGGGGAATAAATTTGCTCATATGCAAATACGTATTCTTGTTGATAGTGATCTCCTTATCGGGTGCATATCCTCTGCGTTCATAGAGGCGAAATGCGCCCTGATTGCCAGCTTCGACATTGAGTGCTACTTTAACAGGAGAAGTCAGTGCGCGCTGGCTGGCGATGTCTTCTACAGCCTTGATCAGCTCCGTTGCATACCCTAATCGCTGATAAGCAGGGGTAACGGATAATGTATCGATGTACCATTCGTCATCGTCTGTTTCCTTGTCCAATGTGAGCTGCTGATCCTGATGCATTCGGCGCAGTTGTTCCACGATAGGGCGATCTAGCTCATCCGCTTTGCTCCCATGGTAGTAAACAACCAAACCGACCACTTGCCCGTCTCTCTCTTTGACGAGCGTATTTTCATAGCTGATCCGGTTTCCTGGTTTTCCAAACCATTCGGCCAGACCGGCCAATGCTCCTGCTTTTGTTGTAGCTCCCGTTAACTGATAGCCGATATCATGTAGCGCATCATACAAGAGCTGAGCCGCAGCTTCTTTATCGATTGCTCTCGCTTTGCGAATCATGTCCGTTCCTCCTTGTTAGCATCCTACACTATCCTACCACAATGCTGGTATGTTCGTTTACTTTAATGAAAAGAGGTTCACAAATGTTTCGGAAAAAATGGTTCGTGCTGCTTCTCTTTAGCCTCATTCTCTGTGGATTTCCCGGTGCACCGCATGCAAAAGAATCGGCTTCCTTTCACAATGATTTCTATACCTTCCTTTGGGGGATAGACGGGTACATCCGAATCGAAGACAGATTGGGGAACGTGATAATGGATTCCGCTCAGTATTCTGCCGAGTATGGAGAGATCTATAATGCACTGATGCCTTCGTTGCCAGCAGGTGCAAAAGCAATCACATTGGATGCCGAGCCAGCTTTTCGCTTGGGCGAACCGGTAGAAATTCGTTCGGAATCCTATCTCGGCCGCATGAATAACCCTATGGTTCATCGAGCAAAAGTCGTGGCGATCCATGGAAAGACGCTGCATTTTTCTCCAGCGGTCGCGCGTCCACTGGAAAATAATCTGTTCATCAAACGGGTAAAGCATAGGATCTCACAGTGGCAACAGGTCTCAGTCACACCTCTCCCGCTAAAAGACGGGCTGCAGCTGAACATCATTGGTCATACACCGTTTACGATCGTAACTACCCAATATACCTTGTCGCGAAACAGCCCGACCATCGATGTGCAAGTGAAGACTGCCTACAAGCAGCGTACCAAAGTGTTTCGGGAAACCATGCTGCTGCAATTCACCCCATCGGTCACCGAGGTCTACCGCAAAAACAGCAAAATGGACAGCGTGTCCTTGCAAAAACGGTACTGGCTGGGGCATCACGGTGCCAAATTCGGCAAGGGCACGCAACAGGCCTGGATCTACCATGCCCCGGAGCTATCTTCCATGGAAGTAGTTGTTGGGGAAAAGCAATTGCTCTTGCATCTGGAGCATATGAACGATCATCATTTTGTCCAGCAGTCAACCTCCATGCAAGTGGGCAAGGTTCGTCATCCTGCCGAATATCAAGAAGGGGATACTCGAACGAACTCCTTTTCTCTTACCGTCGGTTGGCAGCCGAGATTGCAGCCGCGTTTGATGAATCAGCCCTATGGTTATTTGGCTACGCATATATGGACTGAGCATGCCGATGAACAGACGCTTGCCAGTAACCTGGCGATCTATTATGGCTCGGAAAAATGGAAGACTGCGGCACAAGCAACAGGCGGATTTGTGAAATATCGCATCCCCGTCACCAAAAGCGTCTTTTATTCCAACCCGTATTTTCGTCCACAGCGACCGTTGAACATCGGCTTGATGCAAGATCAGCAGTTTGTTCGTTTCCTGGATGATTTGTATAGCCGCGGTTCGGAGATCGTCCTGCATAATGTGTATCCGTATGATTTCCCGCCTTATCAGCAAGTACATGACAACATTTTGCAATGGATGAAAAACCGGTATCACAGCAAGACCTGGATCGATCATGGTTTTCTCCAGAACAACTTTGCCTTTCAAGGCTTGCATCCAACTTCCCCCTATTCCATGGCAAAACTATGGGAAAAACACGGCGTCCGCTACTTTTGGCATTACAGCAGTGAAGATATCACTGGAATAGATACAGCCCTTGATCTGCTGCAAACACAAAATGGCGATCAGCACTGGACACCGCTCTACTGGTCCCATCCCACGGTGACGGGTCCTTTTTACACCTGGAGCACCGCTGTAGTCACGGATGACTCCCTCTATCACTATCAAGGAAACCAGCTAGATCGACTCGTTCAGCACCGAGGTGTCTTTATCAGCCATGCCTATTTATCACGCCTTTTCAAAGGAAGCTATATTCGCAATTTTTTGGCCAGAGACCGACAGGGGCAGTTGGTGATCCACCCTGCCTTCAACCAGGTTTTACAGCGAATGGCCGCCCTGCGTGATCAGCGAAAACTGTATCTGAGCACGGTCAAGGAGATGATGGACTACTGGCTCGCCCTTTCGGATATTCGCATCACGTATGCGCCAAACGGTTCCGTTTTGCTGCATAATCCGACCAATCGGATGATTTCCGGCCTTTCCATGGCGGTACGCAGCCAAGAAGTTTTTGTCAACGGGAAAAAGCCTGCGCAATATCGGAGCGAAGGCGACCTGATCTTTTGGTTTGATCTCCCCCCTCATTCAACTGCTGTGATTTCGGATCACATAGAAAAAGAGGGAGTCGCTCATCCACAGTGAGCGCTCCCTTGGGCTTTTCCTACGCCCCCAGACTATTACGGCATTTCCTGTTTGTCCAAAACGTTCAGCAAGAGCCGATCCATCCCCAGATTCTCTCCTACTTTCTTTCATGATGCCGTTTTGTTTTTCGTGTATAGTAGTCATGGTAAAACAACATTAGTGGTTGTGAAACAGGTGCAATGGGAAGGAGAAACAAAGATGAGCGAAAAGCGGACGTTGTTGGAAGCTTTTGAGCAAGCCCCCTATCCATTAGGTGGACATAGTAAACGAAGTGTGCATGTGCTTCAAGAGGCCTTTGCAAGTGTCGAAGGAAATTTGAGCAGCGATATGTATGGGACAGGGCCCATCATTGAAGATTTCCAAAATAAAATTGCCGCGTATTTGGGCAAAGAGTCCTCTGTCTTTTTCCCGAGCGGAACGATGGCGCAGCAAATCGCACTGCGGATCTGGTGTGACCAGAAAAAGCTCAAACGAGTGGCGTACCACCCCTTATGTCATTTGGAGATTCATGAGGAAGACGGTCTCAAAGAATTGCACCAGATCGAAGTAGTGCTGCTTGCCGACAAAAACCGCCTCATTCAATTTAAAGATGTTGTAAGCATGCAAACGGATATCGCTTGTTTGTTGCTTGAGCTGCCGCAGCGTGAAATCGGTGGAGAATTGCCTGATTATGGGGAACTTGAGGCTATTTCCGCTTATTGTCGTGAAAATGGGATTAAGCTGCATCTCGACGGTGCCCGACTGTTTGAAATCCTTCCCTACTATCAAAAATCAGCAGCTGAAATTTGCCAGCTATTTGATAGCGTGTATGTTTCTTTTTACAAAGGGATCGGGGGAATCGCCGGCGCCATTCTGGCAGGTGATGAGGCTTTTACCAAGGAATCGAAAGTATGGAAAAGACGTCATGGCGGTGATTTGATCAGCTTGTATCCGTATATTCTTAGCGCTGACTATTATTTCGAACAGCGGCTGCCGCGGTTTAAGCAATATTATGAAGATGCGAAAGAGCTCGCCCAATTCTATAATGAATGTTTTGCTATTACCACGAGACCAAGCGTCCCCGTCTCAAACATGTTTCACGTTCATGTTCAGATCTCAAAGGAGGAGCTTGCAGCCATTTTACCAACCATCTACGAGGCTACAGGTATTGGACTCACCCACTATGTAAGGGAAGTTGATGAGACGTGCTGTTACTTTGAAGTAAGCCTCGGAGATCGATATGGCAACGCCCCAAAAGACCTGATCAAAAAAGCTTTTCAGCTGCTTGATGGGGAAATCCGGAAAGTAAAAGGATAGGTTTACGAAAAATTACATTCTTACTCAGAAAAAAAGTCATTGAACAGCTTTTTGCCAAGCGTTCAATGACTTTTCCTGTATTTATCAACAAAAAAACCACCCAATCGAGGATGGTATGGTCGTTTGTCCCTTCAAAACTGGATACGCAGCAATTCTTGCATAAGGATATGTGTGGATAAGTCCTCGACCGATTAGTATTCGTCAGCTCCACGTGTTACCACGCTTCCACACCGAACCTATCAACCTCATCGTCTATAAGGGGTCTTACCAGCT
>DASQNU010000140.1:0-20877 GCA_035644815.1 Bathyarchaeia archaeon
GAAACTGTATCCAGACATCGTGAAGGAATACTTCTCGACTGTTATTCCTGCAGCTGATAACAAATTCGCTGCATTGAACTCGGCCGTATGGTCCGGTGGTTCCTTCATCTACGTGCCAAAAGGCGTGAAGGTGGAAACTCCCCTGCAAGCTTACTTCCGTATTAACTCGGAGAACATGGGGCAGTTCGAGCGTACGCTGATCATCGTGGATGAAGATGCGTTCGTACACTATGTAGAAGGCTGTACAGCGCCAATCTACAGCACGGACTCCTTGCACTCTGCTGTTGTAGAAATCATCGTAAAAGAGCGTGGCCGCTGCCGTTACACCACGATCCAAAACTGGTCCAACAACGTATACAATCTCGTGACGAAACGTGCGGTTGCTTACGCGGATGCGAACATGGAATGGATCGATGGCAACATCGGTTCCAAGCTGACCATGAAATACCCAGCCGTAATCATGAAAGGACCACGTGCGAAAGGTACTGTTCTTTCCATCGCGGTAGCAGGGAAAGGACAGCATCAGGACGCAGGTGCGAAAATGGTTCACTTGGCACCTGATTGCACATCCACCATCGTGTCCAAATCCATCTCTCGTGATGGCGGAAAAGTAACCTATCGCGGTCTGGCTCAATTTGGCCGCAAATCGGAAGGCTCCAAATCCAACATCAAGTGCGATACCTTGATCCTGGATAAACTGTCCACCTCCGATACGATTCCGTACAACGAGATCCTGAACGACAACATCACGCTCGAGCACGAAGCGACCGTCTCCAAGGTATCCGAAGATCAACTCTTCTACCTGATGAGCCGCGGTTTGTCTGAAGCGGAAGCGACTGAGATGATCGTAATGGGCTTTATCGAGCCATTCACAAAAGAACTGCCGATGGAATATGCGGTAGAGATGAATCGTCTGATCAAGTTTGAGATGGAAGGTTCGATTGGATAAATCTTAAAGAGAAAGGCTGTCCCGCTATGGGATGGCCTTTTTTGATACTACGTGGCTGCGGTGGGGAGAGCATGTTCCGAAACTCCGCTTCATTCTACGCCCTACTGGAAGCAGGGACTGTCCGCTCCACAGCGAATCGCAGGGGTCCGCAAAGTGGTAACCGCTCCGCAGCTCGGGCAGGTTGCGGCCCTTTTACCTGCGATTCACTGCTCCGCTAAGAATGGCTTCGCAGGCGCTCCGTTTCGAAACATGCTCTCCTGCGTAGTAGAAGCTATGTCAAAAAAGAAAAAAGTAACGGAAGCAAAAGGTCGTGGTCCTTTTACCGTTCGTCTTTATGTAAAAGTAACGTGAGAAAGGGAAGAGAGGGCCGGGCGGAGTCTTTGTCATACGTGCTCAGGTGGAGCTTCCAAAAACGGTACACGCTTGTCGCGCAACCCCATCGGTTGAATAGGCTTCTTTGCAACCTTTTGCGGGACGTACCGTTTTTGGAAGCGGAATCGGACAGTATTCACTCCCTTGTGGGTGTGGCAAGAACGCAGCCTAAGCCCTTTCTTCCCTTCCCTCACCACCCAAAGGCTTAACGTAGCCAGTTTTTTACTGACAGCATCCTTTCATCGCTTGTATGATGGGAATAGGACAATAACTGTCAGGAGGGAATGCCATGCAGCCATACAGCTATCATTGTTCCACCCGGATCGAGATGGGGATGGGAAAGGCCCGGCAGCTGCCAACGATCCTGCAACC
The DNA here is from genome assembly GCA_035644815.1 of Bathyarchaeia archaeon. Taxonomy (GTDB): domain Bacteria; phylum Bacillota; class Bacilli; order Brevibacillales; family Brevibacillaceae; genus Brevibacillus_F. Next base: position 1,694 of record DASQNU010000140.1, read on the forward strand.
GTTGGGCTTAGGAAAATCGATCCTTTTAGTGAGTGATCCCGGTGTCATTCGCGCTGGGCTAGTTGACCCCATTCGGTCGGTATTAGAGGAAGCAGGGTATCGGGTTGCATTATTTGATGCCATCAGCCAAAATCCTCGCGACACCGAATGCTTGGCAGGAGCGACTGTCTTTCGTGATGCTGCAGCCGAGATTGTAGTGGCTATAGGGGGTGGAAGCGTGATGGACACCGGTAAGACCATCGCCTTGATCGGGCCAAATGGAGGCACTCCTGTCGAATATGCAGACGGGCTGCTGCCCTATTCCCATATCGCTCCCATTGTATGCGTTCCGACTACAGCCGGGACGGGTTCGGAGGTAACACGCTCTGCCGTTATCACGGAAGTGGCGACACATCGTAAAATGACGCTGAAGCACGCGGCGCTCCGTCCGACAGTAGCGGTGCTAGATCCGGAACTCACGTACAGCGTCCCGCAAGCAGTGACAGCCGCCACCGGGGTGGACGCACTCGTGCATGCCATCGAGGGCTATTCCTGCAAGATGACTAACCCGATCTCCCAAGCATTCGGTGCGAGAGCCATGCAAAAGATCGTAGCCGCACTTCCCCTTGCGTATGCAAACGGTAACGATCAGCGGGCACGATTTGACATGCTGGAGGGAAGTCTTTTAGCTGGCCTCTGTTTTGGCTCTGCTGATGTGGCGGCGGTTCATTGTCTGGCGGAAGCACTGGGTGGTCTATATGATACCCCGCATGGCGTGGCAAATTCGGTCTTCTTGCCGCATGTTTTACGCTTCAATGCAGAGGAGGATAAGGGATTGCACGCCAGACTAGCGCGTTACATGGGATTTGCCAGTGACGCGGATACGGACGAAACTGCTTGCGAAAAGCTGGTCCCTGGCATTGAAACGTGGACCCAAAACCTCAACATTCCGAAGCTGAGAGAGTTGCCTGGTGTACGTGAGGAGGATTTCCCTCGCATTGTTGAACTGTCCTTCAAAAATGGGTCTACGCCGAGCAATGTACGTACGGTGACAGAAGAGGACTATATACGTATATTACAGGAGGCTTATCGGGCTTAGATAAATGGATCCACTACGCATACAGATGTAGCTACGGAAGAGGATTCCGTGGCTTTTCGTTGTATCCTTTCCTTTTTGTTCCGGGTTTTACTGGGAAAAATGGTATCATGATGAAAAGGAAAGACCTTTTGGAATCACCCATACAATAGTCTGAGATGAGGGAAACCTTTGCATATCTACAATTGGATTATCACTGGCTTTCTTTCGCTGTTGCTAATTGCGGTAACTATCCGCTGGTTCGTAAAGCGCAACCGATCCTCTCATCCAGCCATCATCAATGAGTGGACCGGAGCGGTAGAAACAGTCAGCAAGCACCCCGAGGATAGTGAGGCAATTATTGAAGAAGGAACGTCCCCAATCGAACCTTTGCCGCTGAGCACTGAAGTTCTCCGTCATTACACTTCTATGTTTGGTGCTGAGGGAGAAGTCCTCGCTGGAGAACACCAGCCGGTCCCCGTCGCTATTTATCCGCCAACGCGCAAAAGAGGCTGGTGGACATATGCGACCGTAGGCTTGCATCAGACAGGAGGAACGGAGCTATTGCTTTATTCGTATAAAAGAGAAGCAGACATGATTGCTCATCTGCTTGAGGTCTCCCTGCAAGTGAGGAGCGCTTACGAAGAGATCGGCAAGAAAATCGCTGTCGAGGATCAGTTCCTGCTGAGTACCTCGATCATCGCGGATTCACCGATGGACCATGTGATAGTGGTACCGCTCTCCTTTGAGGAAGAGGGCTTTGCTCATTATTATAATGGGGAAACGCTGATTTCCTTTCTAGCCTTATTACCCGTGACCGCCAAGGAAGCATTTTATCAGCGAGAATTCGGCTGGGATGCTCTGGTGGAGCGGTTTGTTACGAATCATATCAATGCGCTTGATCTGCACCGCGATTCTTCAGTGGATGGAGGCGAGATACATGGGACAGATTCGAATGAGAGTGAGCGTTGTGGTCGTTCATGAGGAGCAGATCCTGCTGATTAAAGAGGAATCCAATGGCACCGTAGTCTACAGTCTGCCCGGGGGTGGAGTCGAGTTTCAGGAATCGATTGCAGACGCTACCAAGCGGGAGGTACGAGAAGAGACGGGAATGGACGTGACTTTTGAGAGGTTGCTATGGGTGGATGAGCGGATTGATACCCAGACACCCGGTAAGCACACGGTCGGTATCGGAGTATTGGCCAAGCTCATTCCGCAACCGCAGCTGAAGGTACCAGCACCGGGAGGAGTGGAAGGCGAGCAAATCGTCTGGGCGGGTTGGGTCAGCCTGGAGGCATTTCGCAACTTGCCGCTCGACAATCTGTCTCGACGTGAACAAGTGTGGAAAGCGTTGCATGATCCCCAGTATGTGCCTTCTTATATCGGAAATGTACTATAGGCAGGGGCAAGCGAGGAGGCATGGATAGATGAAAGAAGAGCTCATGCAGTCAATTACACAGCAGGAGCCGTTTTTGCACGATCATCTGCTCTATTTAGCGTATGCTGGAAGCCGCAGCTACGGGACGGAAACGACAGCGAGCGACGTCGATCTGCGTGGTATCGCTTTTGCCCCGTGGAACATGGTGCTGGGGCTGGATACATATGAACAGACAATACTGGAAGTGCCGGACATGGTGGTGTACTCTCTGAAAAAATATATGCAGCTTGCGATGAAGGGCAATCCCAACATATTGGAGCTGTTGTTTGTTGATCGAGTTGACACGCTTGTCCTCACTACATATGGAGAAGAGCTGCGGGAAAACCGGCAGCTTTTTGTCACGAAAAAGGTGTTTCATTCCTTTGGCGGCTATGCGATCCGCAATATTCGCAGGCTTTCGGAACGGCCTGCAGCGAACTATGACGGTAAGGATGCCAGCCATCTGATCCGCCTGCTGCAGACTGGCAAAGAGCTACTGACGGACGGGGAGATGCAAGTTAAGCGACCAAACTGGCAGGAGCTCTTATCCATAAAACGGGGAGAGTGGCCACTGGACGAGCTATTGGCTTACGCGGACAAGTGTTTTGCCGAAATGGAGCAAGCGCATGAGCGGACAAGGTTGCCGGATGAGGCAGACAGAGAAACGATCGAGGCACTATTGATCCGCTTGCAAACCGAGTTCTACGGCAAGCATCTCAAGCTGTAAAGCTGCATACGAAAAGAGGCGTGACATAGCCGGGCGAAATGGGAGAGTGGTGAGTTGGTTTACGCAATTGTTTTATTCCTTTTGGCCGGGTTGGCGGAGATCGGTGGCGGCTATCTGGTCTGGCTGTGGCTGAGGGAGTCGAAACCGCTCTGGGTAGGGATTGTAGGCAGTCTGATCCTGATCGGATACGGTGTCATCCCGACCTTGCAGCAGTTCCCCAGCTTTGGACGGGTCTATGCCGCCTATGGCGGAGTGTTCATCGTACTAGCCGTCTTGTGGGGATGGTGGGTGGACAAGAAAATTCCAGATTTATACGACTGGGTCGGAGCTGCCATTTGCCTGGTGGGTGTGTCTGTCATGCTCTGGGCGCCACGGCATTAACCTTGCTGATTGGGGTTCGCAGCATAGCATACCGCAGAAAATGAGAGGTAAAGAAAGAAAGGGAGGTAAAAGATATGACCGAACACCATTTTTCCATGAAAGCATCCTGGCAAGGAGGTCGTCTGGGAACAGGTGAATTGAAGGGAAACGGGCTGACAGCGCCCATCTCCATACCTGCTGAATTGGGAGGACCCGGTGCTGGAACCAATCCGGAGGAGCTATTGATCGGTGCAGCTCTGAATTGCTATATCATCACGTTGGCAGCAATCCTGGAAAAACGGGAAATGAACGTGGAAACATTGACCGTACAATCGGAAGGGATCATAACTGTGGAGGGTGGGAATCAAACCTTCAGTAAAATCATCCACCGACCGACGATCGTGGTCAGCGGTGCCGATGAGAAGATAGTGGAAAAACTTACGCAATTCGCCCACCGTGCTGAGCAGGTATGCATGATCTCCAAGGCGCTGCGGGGAAACGTAGAGCTGCATGTGGAACCGGAAATCCGCGTCATGTAATCTCGCTTACTCAATCGTATAGGGACGCGCTAAGAACTGTCCCTGTTCACATTGGTATAATACGAGCGAGGGTTGGTTAGGATCGGCCAGAGAGAGGATCCAGTAACTTAGCGTTGGATAATGCCAACCGGCTATATCGCTTGGAGATGGCACAGGCGGTGTATGCGGATGTGTATGCACCACACCCAGCCATTCCAGATTTGCCTCTTTGATTACGCGCAAGGTTTGAAGAAAAGCGGGACCCTCCCACGCGAACTGATGGTGCTCCCGAAAAACGGATGGATTGTCAAAGAGGTGGGTAATCCTTGATCCATCCCCGGCTAACAAAGCGGAGTATTCATAAGGAAGCGCCTCTTTTCCAGCAGAGAAGAGGCGCTTTTTTACTTTCCCGGTGAGGGTGATCGGGCTGTCCAATTGAGAAAAAGGACTGCCAATTAATTGCGGGTACAAAAAAACGCCTCCTTTTGAAACGAAAAACGTCAGGCCAGCGGCAATGAGATCGTAAACGTGGTCCCTTCATCGGGCTTGCTTTCAATCGCAATTTTACCCATATGTGCTTCAATGATGGAATAGCTGATGGAAAGTCCCAAGCCTGTCCCTTTTTCTTTTGTGGTAAAGAAGGGCTGTCCGATATTATTCAGGAGCTCAGGCGGAATCCCTGGCCCTTGATCCGAAAAGTGAATATGGACATAAGGTTCTTCTTTTTGCATGGAGATGGTCAGGATCCCTCCATGCGTCATAGCCTCTAATCCGTTTTTGATAATGTTGATAAATACTTGCTTGATCTGATCCTGGTCACAGGAGATATACATCTCTTCAGCCGGCAGGTTGGTTCGAATCTGTGCATCCGTTAAGATGGCTTGTGACGCTAAGAGCGTCGTCACCTGTGTCAGCAAGGTTTGAATGGAGGTGCGTTCATAGCTGGGCTGCTTCGGTTTGGCGAAAAACAGCAATTCATTCAAGATCGTCTGGATCCGATTCAGCTCGGAATCCATGATTTCATAGTAAAAGTCTTTCTCTTCTTTAGTGGTCTTCATTACCTGCAAAAAGCCTTTTAAAGAGGTGAGCGGATTTCGGATCTCATGCGCGATGCCAGCAGCCATCTGGCCAACCGCGGTCAACTTCTCGGATGTACGCAACAGCTCTTGGGCGCGCCGGAATTCCTCCTGCTCTTGCTTGCGCTCGGTGACATCGCGAAATACGCTGACATGCTCGACGACCGCTTGGGTATGTGGATCGCGTATTCGCTTGCTCTGCGCCTCGATCCAGATGTAAGAGCCGTCTTTCTTCCGATAGCGAAAAGTCGATACATGTGCATCCCCGCCACGATCCCATTCACTTGCCTGCTTGCAAGGTTCCTGGTCATCCTCAGGATGCTGCAACTCGGAATGACGAAGGCCAATGAGCTCCTCTGGCTCGTATCCAAGCATGGTTTTGCAGGCTGGGGAAACATATTGATAGATGCAGTCTGGCGAAAAGACCACGATCATATCCAGGGAATGCTCGGCAAGCAAGCGGTATTTTTGCTCGCTTTCCGTCAATCGTTTGAGCAGATTGACTTGCTCAGAGATATCTTTTGCCACTCCATAGATTCCCACCATTTCCCCGTCCACGACGATCGGGATGTTGGTCACACTAAGATGGACAAAATGCCCTTTTTTATGTGGAATGCAGATTTCATAATGCTGTCTGCTTTCCTGCGCATGCTGGTAAAACATGCGGGTGATCTCTGAAATATCTTCCTCCATCACCAGAGGAGTGATTTGAAACAGCTCATCCGGTCGATAGCCGGTAATTTGCTCGCAGGCAGCATTTACCGATAGCAGCGTGCCGTCGACGGAGAGCGAATAGACCAGATCGGGATTTTGCAGAAACAGGGATTGGTAGCGTTGCTGACGCTCCAGATTTTGCGCTTCCGCATGCTTTTGTTCGGTTTGATTAATCACTTGCATGAAGATATAGTTTTGATCTTGTTCCTCATTTTTGACGATGGATGCGCTCACCATCGTCCATAGCTGATAGCCGTTTTTATGGATCAAACGCTTCTCGACTTGATACCCGTCATCCATCTTTGCTTGATAGGCGATGATATGATCAAGGTGTAGGGGGATATCTTCCGGATGAGTGATCTCTTTCAGAGATAAAGCCATCAGCTCATTTTCTGTATATCCGAGCATGTTGCAGAGGACTGGATTGATCATCAGCCACTTGCCTTCAGGAGACAAGAGGGCCATCCCGATGGGTGAAAACTGTATCGCGTTCAAGATTAGCTGATGATCAAATGAATACGTATGTCCTGACATCTTGGCTCCTCCTGAAGTCTATCACTCTATCTTCCTATTATTTACTATAGGGAATTGGTAACAACTTTTGCAATTGAATTTTTCCACAAACAGGCAAATTTCGACAGACAGAATCGCTTTCTTCACCTTTTCGATCCATCACGGGTTTGGTATGCTTAAGCGAAAAGGGGTTCGCAACTAAGGAGTCAGTATGAACAAAAGAAGCATCCATGTAGGACTATGTGGATGGGGCGACCATGAATCGCTTTACGCGCCTGGCACTCGCGACCGGGATAAGCTCTCTGCCTATGCCAGCCATTTTCCGCTGGTTGAAGTTGATAGCTCGTTTTACGCGATCCTGCCCCAAAAAAATTATGAAAACTGGGTGAGACAGACACCGGATGCGTTTCGGTTTGTCATTAAGCCGTACCAAGCCATTACCGGACATCAGCGTAATGGGCAGACGGAGGATTTTGAAGACGTATGTCACCGTTTTGCAGAGAGCATTCAACCGGTTGTCAGCGCTGGAAAGCTGAAGGCGCTGCTCTTTCAATATCCGCCGTGGTTTGACTGCACCCGAGAGCATGTTCACTATATCCAGCAGTGCCTGCGGTTATTTTCCCGCTATCCGGTGGCTGTAGAATTTCGGCATCAAAGCTGGTTTATAGAGCGATTCCGCGAAAAGACGCTCACCTTTTTGCAGGAGCATGGGGCTGTGCACGTTGTCTGTGATGAGCCGCAAGCAGGCACGGGATGTGTGCCGATCGTTCCTGAAATTACACAACCGAAGCTTAGTTTGATTCGCTTTCATGGACGGAATGTGAGCGGTTGGCGCGATACGGGACAAGCTTGGCGAGATGTGCGCTATCTGTACAATTACTCGGGTCAGGAGCTGCAAGAATGGATGCCCCGTATTGAGTATTTGGCCAGCCAAGCGGAGGAAGTATGCATCTTGTTTAATAACAACTCGGGTGGTCATGCTGCTGGGAATGCCAAAGCGCTGATGCAGATGCTCGGCATTCAGCCAGTCGGGCTTCATCCTCGACAGATGGAGCTGTTTTCCACCTTTGAGAAGACAACAGAGGAAGAGGATTCGAACTTATGATCGTATTGCTGGCATTGCTATTCGCAATCATCGGGCTTGCAGCCGGGGCCATCGGCAGTTTGGCGGGTCTTGGCGGCGGCATCATCTTTGTGCCGGCCCTCTTATATTTCGTCAATCTGATTGAACCAGGCGCGATGACACCGCAGATTGCTGCCGCGACTTCGCTTGCGGTAATTGCCATTACGGCACTTTCATCTACGACTGCGTACGTGAAACAGAAGCGGGTGGATACACAGACTGCTCTGCTTTTTTTTCTGGGGAGCGCACCTGGAGCGGTCGCCGGCGTCTATTTGAACCAGCTTCTGCAAACAGAATCATTTTCTTTGCTGTTTGGGCTGTTTCAGCTGGGGATGTTTGCCCTGATGATGGTGAAGGATCGGATTCGGCCCCGGACATTGCAATGGGACGTCAAACGTACCTTCATTGATGGCGAAGGAATTGAATATGAATATGGTTACCAGCGTTGGATCGCACTCGTCACAGCCTTTTTCGTCGGAGTGACCTCTTCTTTGTTCGGCGTAGGGGGAGGGAGCTTGATGGTGCCGGCGATGATCATTCTGTTTCGGTTTCCGCCACATGTGGCAACCGCGACGTCCATGATGGTGATTTTTTTATCGGCGATTGTCGGCTCGATAACGAATGTGCTGCACGGGTATGTCGATTGGCTCTATGCGGCTTGCCTGGCGCCGGGAGCCTGGATTGGAGGCAAGCTCGGGGCCATGCTGGCTGCACGTATCAAGGGTAAGACGCTAGTTCTTGTCCTGCGTGTAGTGATATTGCTGATCGCGCTCCAAATGATTGGGGAAGCCATTTTTGCATAGGAACAGAATTTACGCAAAGAAAAACGGCGTACCTTTGTTCGGAATGGATTTTTGCGGCTAGAGGGGGGAGTAACGTGGCGAGAATCCTGCACATTTTACATACAAATGATTTGCACAGTCAATTTGCCTCAATGCCGCAGATTGCGACTTGTCTGCGGGAGCATCGGCAGAAGTGGGAGCTGCAAGGGGAACAGGTGCTGACAGTAGATATCGGTGACCATCTGGACCGGATGAGCATCAAGACAGAGGCGACATGGGGCAAGACCAATGTGGAAGTATTGAACCGATCCGGGTATCAATATGTCACGATTGGCAACAACGAGGGCTTGACCTTGCCGAAAGACAAACTGGATCAGCTCTATGCGGATGCGCAATTCACCGTGATCTTGAACAACTTGCACGAGCCCGGTGATAAGCAACCGGATTGGGCGGTGCCGTATGTCATACATGATTGCGCGAACTTGCGTGTTGCGCTCTTGGGAACGACCGTATCGTTCGCCCCTTTTTATGAGTTGCTAGGTTGGCAGGCGGAGGAGCCCTTCGCCATCCTGGCACAGCAAATCGCAGTGCTTCGTGATCAGGTAGATGTCATGATTGTCCTTTCCCATCTTGGACTGAGCAGCGATCGAGAAATGGCGGAGCAGATTCCCGGCATCGATTTGATCTTGGGCGCCCATACCCATCATCTGTTGCAGCAGGGAGAACGGATTGGCGAGACCCTGATCGCGCAAGCGGGACGTTCGGGCGAGTATGTGGGCCATGTCACGCTGGAAATGGACGACAACGGTAAGCTTACTTCAGCGGCACAAGTGCTGCGTTCTGCTGATTATCCACCCGATCCGCAGATGGTTCAGTATTTGGCACAGGAACGACAAAAAGCCGATCAGCTGCTGGCAGAGGAGGTTGCCTTTTTGCCTGCAGAGCTCAAGGTGGATTGGCATAGGGAGACGCCATTTGGCACTTTTTTGGCGGCATGCCTCAGGCATTGGACGAAAGCAGAGATCGGCTTGGCCAATGGCGGATTGCTGCTGCATGACCTTGGTCCAGGAGCCGTGACACGGAAAGATTTGCTCATGTGTGCACCGCATCCGATCAATCCCTGCACGGTCCGGTTGACGGGAGAGCAGCTATTGCGGGTGCTCAATCAAGCGATTTTGCCAGACACCGTAAATAAAGAGCTGCGTGGCTTCGGCTTCCGCGGGAAAATCAACGGCTGGATGGGCATTGACGGCCTGCATGTGAAGTATGTCCTTCAGCCAGAGCCTGCAATCGTCGAAGTGCAGGTCGGTGCGGAGCTGTTGCAGAAAGACAGGATCTATCGTGTGGCTACGGTTGATATGTATTTGATGAACCGACTCTTTCCTGAGCTGATGGAGGGGAGCGAGCCGCAATTTTATTTGCCAGAAGTATTGCGAGAGATACTGGCCGCTTGTTTGCAGGATGGACCCCTGTTGCATGAGTGTGTTACACCGCGCTGGGAGCGCGTTGCGACTACTTAGGGGAACATCCCCTTTTTCTTTTTTTCCTGATTGGGAATGATAAGGTAAAAAGGGGGACGAGACATGCGTTTTGTGGATGAGCTCTATGAATTGTACCGGGGCCACTTCAATGGCGATGAGGAGGACATCGTCGCCATTGTGGTCGATATTCTGGAGGAGCAATCAAAAGCCGATCTGATGAAAATTATCCTCGCCATGGATGACGAGGAGCTGTTCCATATGCTGGCCAGCTACATGATTGAGGTCATGAAGCGGAAGGTAGCCATGGATGACGAAGACCGTACGCACAGGGTGCTGCAGTAAGCGACACACCATTTGCGGACTGTTTACATAGTGTGAAAAAAGGACTTCGCGTTTCCATAAACAGAAACGATGAGAGGAGAATGCAGATGATCGAGGTGAATCCTGTCCATTTTCCTGAAGGTACTGCGATCGCGGTGACTGTAAGACTGCCGAAGACGACCTTGCTTGCCGTTACCACTGACAAAGGGTATATCATGTGCGGGGCGTTGGATGTTGGTTTGTTGAATGAGAAGCTGGCTAGCCGCGAAATCGTGGCGGGTCGAGCGGTGGGTGTAAAGACAATCGATGAATTACTTGCGGCTCCGCTAGAATCGGTGACCACCACTGCCGAAAAAGCGGGGATTACTGCGGGGACAATTGGCCGCGATGCCATCCGAAAAATGTTTTAACAATACCAGATAAGGGAAACACTCGGTGAGGGTCATATTCACGATCCGCCGAGTGTTTCTTTTTTAAAGTGATATATAAGACGACATTTATGTGGAAAATCATGTAGAATTTTATCGAATCATGTATAATAAATGGAACATTACAGAAAGGCGTCGACGAGAAAATGAGACTGTTACCCTTGCAACGCTGTCAGCCTGGCATGTTGTTGGCGCGTTCGGTATATTTGGATAATGGAACGGTCCTGGTTGGATCTGGCGTGGAGTTGACGCAACGCATGATTGACCGGCTGATCCGCATGAATGTTACGAATGTTTATATCCAGGATTCGCTCACCAGCGATATTCTGGTGGAAGATATCATTTCTGATGAAACGCGTAAAAGAACGATGGGCACTATTTTTGATACCTTTAAAACGGTCCAAAATGATCCGAAAAAATGGCGGCATACCTTTACGGATCCACAGTATGGACGGCAATTTCGCCAGGCTATCCATGCGGTGATCGATGAGCTGAAGGGAAACCGCTCTGCGATGAACCTGCTCGGAAATGCCTGTGCTACTGATTTTTATATCTTTTCGCATTCCTTTAATGTGACGTTGTATTCCATCGCGATCGCCATGAAAGAGGGATATAACGAAAAAGAGCTGGGAGAGATTGGATTGGGGGCCATGCTGCATGATATCGGCAAGATGGCGCTTCCCATGGAGATCTTAAATAAACCTGGCAAATTAACGGACGAAGAATATGAAGTCGTCAAAAGCCATGCCGAAATCGGATTTGAAATGCTGCGCAAGCAAGATGAAATCCCGTTGTTGGCCGCACACTGCGCTTTTCAGCATCACGAACGAAATAACGGAAGCGGCTATCCCCGTGGTTTGAAAGGGGATGAGATCCACCCCTATGCTCGAATCCTGGCGGTCAGCGACGTGTTCGATGCATTGACGACCAACCGTGTGTATCGTAAGCCGATGCTTCCTCATGAAGCCCTGGAGGTGCTCTATGCTGGTTCACAGGAGCTGTTCGTTCCAAGTGTCGTAGCTGATTTGCGTGATACGGTCGCGCTGTATCCGGTAGGGCTTGAGGTTAAGCTGAGTACAGGGGAGTCAGGGGTTGTAGCGGACTATAATCAGGGATTGCCAAGTCGGCCCGTCATTCGTGTCTTGCAAAATGAAGCGGGCGAAGCATTGGCGTCTCCTTATGAAATCGACCTCTCCAAGCACATGAACATTATGATTATCGAATGCGATTCGTTGTTGAACATACAGGCTACAGCCACCCCTTCTTTTTAAACAGGATATACATGGATAAACCGATAAACACCATAAAGCCGATTACGGCGTAGTAGCCATAGGGTGAGTCTAGCTCCGGCATATAGGTGAAATTCATCCCGTAAATACCTGTTACGATCGTGAGCGGCATAAAGATGGTCGTCAATGCGGTAAAGATACGCATGATCTCGTTTGCACGGCCAGAGAGAGCGGATTGATAGGCCTCACGTAGGTTGGCGATCAGATCGCGAAAGGTGTCAAAGCTCTCAACGATTTTCACCGCATTTTCATGGATATCGCCAAAATACTTCTGCAGATCGTCGTCGATCAGCGGAAGTTCTTTTTTTTGCAGGAGATCGATCAAGTCGCGTTGTGGAAGCAGCATTTTGCGGGCATAAAGCACCTCGCTGCGCAGACCGATAATCTCCTTCAGCTGGGAGCGGTGGGTATTCATGAGAATCTGCTCCTCCAGAGATTCGATCAACGTTTCGATGCCTTCAATCACATCAAAGTACGTCTCGACAATCAGATCGATCAAATGATAAAGAAACGAATCCGCCCGATTAATCTCTTCATCACGAATCACAGAAAGGAGCTTGGAGATTTCATTAATCGGATGCTTGATCACAGTGATAATGAAGTGCTGGCCAAGAAATAGATTCACTTCCCGTAAAAAAATATCGTGGTTGGTAAACTGGATGCTGTTGAGGACAATAAAGTAATGATCGTGATAGACCTCCAGCTTCGGACGTTGTTCATCCTCGTCGATGCAATCCTCGAGAGCCAAATCGTGCAGCCCAAATAAAGCTTGCAGGATATCCAGATCAAACAAGCTGGCATCAATCCAGTAAAAGCCGTTTTTCGGCGGGCGCAGGGTCTCTTCAATGTCATCAATCATGGTAAACAAGCCGTTCTGCACCAAGCGAATCTTCATCAGCTTTCCCTCCCCGCCGCTTCTCTGGCGAAATGCACCTTTAGTATACCCATTTTCAGGAAGACTCCTCATTTGTTGGGCCGCTGTTGTCAGGCTCCGTACGTTCTTGTTCTTCAGCGATGATGCGCGGCAGGATCCGTGCGATGATTAAGCGATACGCCAGTCGCCACGCCTCATTGCTAGGGCGGTTTGTAAGGATAGGCTCTTGTTTTTTCTCCACGTTGGCATCCCCTCCTGTTACAGTAAGCCTATGTGAGCAGGCTGGTCCATTTGTCGAAACAGACCATTTCCAGACATTGACAAGCTAAGAGTTCCATTGGACAATGAATAGGTAAATACGGGATAAACGGAGGGGTCGCCATGAGTCAATACCGTTCCATCGCTTGGAGTCCTGATCGTGAGCAGCTGGAGACGAGCAACCTGTATCGGTTTATGCAAAAAGAAGGAATTTCTGATTACGAGGAATTGATAGCGCTTTCAGAAGGGCGCCTTGAATGGTTCTGGGACGCGTTTATTCGTTTTGCCGATCTGCGTTTTTATCATCCGTATTCGCATGTGGTCGATCGGAGCGGAGGTCTGGCTTGGCCCAAGTGGTTTGTCGATGGAAAAATCAATCTCGTCCATAATTTTTTGGACAAGTGGGCATTGAATCCGGCCACTGCGGGACGTACGGCGCTCCTTTGGGAAGGCGAGGATGGTGCGACTAGCGAATATAGTTTTCAACGTCTTTATCAGGAAACCAATCGGCTCGCCAACGCCCTTCGCGAACTTGGAATCAAGCGGGGGGACCGAGTGGCCATTTTCATGCCGATGATTGCCGAGACGGTCGTCGCTTTGTATGCCATCTACAAAATGGGGGCGGTGGCGGTTCCGCTGTTCTCCGGTTTTGGCGCGGAGGCAGTCGCTTTGCGTCTCGATGATGTGGAAGCCAAGGCGGTTATCACGGCTGATGGGTTTTATCGCGGTGGACAGAAGGTTGCGCTGAAGCAGGTGCTGGATCACGCGCTGGAGGAAGCGCCAAGCGTCGAGGCGGTCATTGTGGTCCAACGGCTTGGGGAAGGGGCTGATTTTCATTCGCCCCGGGATCATCGTTGGGATGCCATCATGGAGGCGGCTTCCGAAGAATTCCAGACGGTCGAGACGGATGCCGAGGAAATATGCATGGTCAGCTACTCCTCAGGCACGACCGGGAAGCCTAAGGGGATCGTGCATGTGCATGGCGGTATCGCGGTGAAGACGGCGGAGGTGGGGATGTTTATCTATGATACCCAACCAGATGACCGCTTTTTTATGGTGACCGATTTCGGGTGGATGATGGGGCAGCTGCCGCTTTTCTCGGCCCATACCGTGGCTGCCCCCTATGTCATGTACGAGGGAAGCTTGATGTACCCGGACCCGGGTAGACTCTATCGATTGCTGGAGAAGTATCGGGTCACCATGTTTGGTGCGCCTGCGACCGCATTGCGTCTGTTAAAAACGTATGCGGAAAGCTATCGCAAGCAAGCGGATCTAAGTGCCTTGCGCATTCTTGGACATACCGGGGAGCCGATCGATGCGCAGACGTGGAGTTGGTTCCATTCCTGGACCGGAGGAAAAGCGCCGATTATCAACGGCAGCGGCGGAACGGAAGTATTTGCCGAGATCATTTCATCGGTCTGTGTGGCGCCGCAAAAGCCGTCCTGTCTGGGACGTACGCCTGCAGTAGGAGCAAAAGTGGTAGATGAACATGGCATCGAGGTACCTCCGGGAAAACCAGGTTTTTTGGTCTTTGCTTTGCCGCAGCCAGCCCAGACAAGAGGATTTTGGAAGGGAGCCGATCGCTATCTCGATACGTATTTCCAACTGAGTGCGGATCTGTGGTGGCAGGGTGACATGGTGATGGTGGATGAGGACGGGTACTGGTTCCATCTGGGACGGGCAGACGACGTGATTAAAGTGTCAGGGAGACGGACAGGCCCCGGTGAGATTGAGGATGTCGTCAATCAGCATCCAGCCGTGCTGGAATCGGCCGTCATCGGTGTACCCCATGCGCTCAAGGGAGAGGAGATTGTCCTTCTCGTTGTTTTGAAGCCAGGTGCGGCACTGACTGAAGAAGAGCTGGTTCGCCATGTGGTTCAAGCACTGGGCAAACCGTACGAACCCGGGGTGGTTCATTTTGTGGGAGATTTGCCCAAGACGCGGACGCAAAAAATCATGCGCAGGCTGATCAGACAGAAGTATGTCGGGGAACCATTGGGGGAAATGTCCAGCTTGCTGAATCCGGGTGCTTTGGAGTTGATTCCTATGCGCAGTGAAGAGAGAGGAGGAAACGAAGATGATCGTGGAGGTAATCGCCACGACGCTATCGGAGGCCAAGACGGCGGAGCAAGCCGGAGCGGATCGCATTGAATTGATCACCGCCTTTCAGGAAGGGGGACTGACCCCGAGCTACGGTCTGATTGCCACGGTGCTCAAGGAGCTGCAGATTCCGGTGAACGTGATGGTCCGACCGCACAGCTATTCGTTTGTGTACCAGGAAGACGATCTGCACACGATGCGCGAAGATATTCGAACAATCCGAGAGCTGGGTGCAGCTGGAATTGTCATCGGCTGTCTCACGCCTGAGCGGACGATTGATGTTGATGCACTGGAGCTGCTGCTGGACGAAGCGAAGGGTCTGGATGTTACGTTTCATCGGGCATTTGATGAGGTGGCAGATCAAGGGCAGGCGGTAGAAGTATTGATGCGTTACCCGCAAATTACCCGTGTCCTCACCTCAGGTGGGAAAAAGAGAGTGCTGGATGCCGTGTCCGAGATCACCGCGCTGGTGGGCAGGACGAACGGATCGCATTTATCAATCATGGCTGGAAGCGGACTTACAGTAGAGGCAGTTGTGGGGTTTATCGAACAGACTGGGGTCACAGAGATTCACTTTGGTTCTGGAGTGCGCTATGATCAGGACGCAAGGCAGCCGATTGATCCGAGAAAAATAGATGGCCTGAAAAGGCTAGGGAGGTAAAAATTTGCATACACCCTTGCAGGGACTCATAAAACGGAATGTTTTAACAAGCGAAGAACTGGAACAGATTCAGTCATTGGAACAGACATGTACCGCTCATGATGGCTTTGCGCTGAAATTGAACTGGTCGATGCTGCGCAGCAGAAATGGTCATGAGCCGCAGGACTATTTGTATTATCAAGATGGCGAGCTCATTGCGTTTCTCGGGCTGTATTCCTTTGGCAGCGAAGAGGTCGAAGTCAGTGGCATGGTGCATCCCTCTTACCGCAGACAAGGGATCTTTCGGGGGATGCTGACGGAAGCGATAGCGGACTGCAGAAGCAGGAAATTCAGCAGAGTCCTGCTGATTGTAACCGGGGCGTCCGACACGGGCAAAGCGTTTGCCACAGGGCTCGGAGCGGAATATTCGTTTTCGGAGTATTACATGGAGCGGATACATGCACCGTCTCAGCAGGCCGTCTTGCCGATACGCTTGCGACCGGTAGCACTGTCGGATCTGGAGCTTCTGGCACAGCTTAATGCCGATGGATTCTCCATGTCAATCGAGGACGCCAGAGAATACGTTCGCCAGACTCTCGAGAAGAATAAGGAAACCACTTATGTGGCGGAGCTTGAAGGTACCTCTATTGGGAAAATTTCCGTTCGCCTGGATGAAAAGCAGGCATTTTATTACGGCTTTGTCGTGGCGAATGAGCTGCGCGGCCGTGGTTACGGACGTGCCATTTTGCAAAAAACGATGGAATTTGCAGAAGAAGAGCTGCAAAAGACGCATCATTCCTTGGAAGTGGCCGCGAAAAATGAGAGTGCCTTGCATCTCTATCGTTCGTGCGGGTTTGAGTCGGTAAGAAGCATCGAGTATTATCAGATATCGTTAGAAGGTTGAGAATGTAATCCCCCCGATCAGCAATCATCGATTTCGGGGGGATTATCATAATAGCACCCAATTTTTTGACCAAAGTAAGGAGGCCAGCAAATGGAGCCCTACGAACCTGTGCGGCAGGTTTCAAAGCCTAGGAAATCGGTTGTAAAATGGTTACTTGATTCGGATCCGGCAATCCGTTGGCAGGTCATGCGTGACATCACGAAAGAGCCCGATGAGATCGTTACAGCTGAGCGGGCGCGGGTGGCCACGGAAGGTTGGGCTGCCCGGCTCCTTGGACTGCAGGGGGACGAGGGGCATTGGGGTGGTGACGCTGACGTTCGGAACTGGCTGAGCACCACGTACACCCTGGTGTTATTGAAAGACCTTGGCTTGGAACCGTCTAGCGAGGAAGCCCGCCGATCGATTGGCCTTGTCCGTGACCGCATTACCTGGTGGCAGCTGGACGACCAGCCTTACTTTGACGGCGAGACGGAGCCTTGTATTAATGGGGCAATTTTGGCAGCAGGCGCTTACTTCGGTGAGGCGAGCGATCGATTGGTAGACAAGCTCCTAAGCGAGCAGCTTGAGGACGGAGGATGGAATTGCGATGCCCCGAAAAGTCGGCGATCTTCGTTCCACTCCACCATTTGCGTCCTGGAAGGATTATTGGAGTACGAGAAAGCAAAGGGTGCCACCACTGCGGTGACAGAAGCCCGCATCCGTGCTCAGGAATATCTATTGGAACGAGGCATGTTCCGGGCCTTGTCATCCGGTAAGTTGATAGATCGTAAATGGGTGCGTTTCTCGTTTCCGACCACCTGGCATTACGACGTACTTCGTGGTCTGGATTACTTACGCAGCGCTGGCGTCGAACCCGATGAACGGGTCGCCGAGGCAATAGACCTGGTGGCCAAGAAACAGCACCAAAACGGGCGATGGCCTCTGCAGAATCCATACTCCGATCAAGGCCACTTCGAGATGGAAGGCCCGACAGGCAAGGCGAGCCGCTGGAATACACTTCGCTCGTTACGAGTGTTGGACTGGTATTCAGCAAGCCACTAACGTCAGCAGTAACGAACCGGATCGTGCGATGAGTAAAACAGCGGTAAGTCTAAGACTACCGCTGTTTCGTTTTTTTGCTGAACATTCTTCTTAATAATTGTCGGATGGAACGGTGGATTGTGTCGCTAGTAAGCTGTCTTTCAAAGATTTGAACCATGGTTGGGATTACGTATCCCAAGCCTTTTATGCGATCTGGAAGATTTTCGTCCGCGCCATCAAAAAAAATGCAATCCCATTCCACACGGCAGCAGATAAAAAGATCGAAGAAGTTCCCCACCATAGAATCATCCATCCGGATACATACATCGTAAAGGGCATCCCCAAACGAAACAGCGTGCCGGTGATCCCGCTGATTCGACCCATGAGCTCAACAGGTGTTTGCTCATGGCGAAATGTATAAACCGAGATCGTATGCATGGAAATCGCAAAGCCGATGACAAATAAAGAAATGATCAAAAGCAGTAACCCTTCACATACATACAGCCCCAAGTACCCCAGGCCATTGGCAATCGCCCCGATGCCAAACATGAGCCCAAGCCCCACGCGTTTACGTAGCCAACCAGCCGCCATGCTCCCGACCAAACCGCCGATCCCCGATATCGACAGCACGATGGCTAATAGCGAAGAAGACAGATGAAGGTCGTCTTTTGCAAAGAAAATGACAGTAGTGCTTACGACAGTCATCGAACAGTTGAGAAAGATCACGAACACGCTGATGATCACCAGCAGACGGTTCGCGGTGAAGGCGACCCAGCCCTCTTGCAGCTCCTTCCAGAATTGAAGCTTCGTCTCTTGCTTCGGAATCTCATGTACCCGCAACTGGGAAAACAGGATAAAGCAAAGCATATAGGCAACAGCCGTAATCAGGATGCCGTCACTCATATCGGCTAGCAGGAAAACCAGTCCGGTTAATGCAGGTCCCATGACGCTGACCAGTGTCTCCACAAGCGTGAAATTCGCATTGGCGGAGGTAAGATGGTGGCTCGGAACAGTCAGTTTGATCAAGCTTACCTGTGCGTTAAAGTAGCCGTAGTTAAAGGTCATCAACAAAAAGCCGAGTACGTAGTAGAGCAGAAGCGTTCCATTTCCGCTTTTGAAGAGATAGACTAAGAGAAAAAGCAGGAGGGCCTGTGAGCCAATCATGCCCAATACCCACTTTTTCTTGTTGACCCGATCAACGATGACACCGATCATGGCAGCAAATAACAGGTTGGGTAACAGCTCTGCCGTCCGCATGGTTGCCATGGATACCGAAGAATGGGTTAATTCGTACATCATGAGCGGCAGGACGATTTCATAGATTTTGTTCCCGATGGAGAGCAAGAGACTGCTGGCCAGCATGATGGCAAACGTCTTGCTTTTCCACAAAGAGGTTGGTGCCGCAGCGGTAGAAGTACCCGTTAACATGTGCGTTCCCTCCAGTACGAAAAGGTAGAATGATGGTTGAATTGATTGTATGAGCAATCCAAACATAGAAAAATGGTAGAAATCGATTGGGGTTATTTCTACTTTTCCGTAAGGAGGCACGTAATGCGTCTGTTTCAAGACTATTTGCAGCTGAGAA
>DASQNU010000141.1:0-13324 GCA_035644815.1 Bathyarchaeia archaeon
AGGACTGAAAATCCTCGTGTCGGCGGTTCGATTCCGTCCCGAGCCACCACTACAGGGGCATAGTTTAACGGTAGAACGAAGGTCTCCAAAACCTTTGGTGTGGGTTCGATTCCTACTGCCCCTGCCATATCACTTAACAAATTAGCATGGCGGTCGTGGCGAAGTGGTTAACGCATCGGATTGTGGCTCCGACACTCGTGGGTTCGATTCCCATCGATCGCCCCACTGCTTTTCTATTTTGGGGTATAGCCAAGCGGTAAGGCAACGGACTTTGACTCCGTCATTCCTAGGTTCGAATCCTAGTACCCCAGCCAGTTTTGCAATGAGCCATTAGCTCAGTTGTTAGAGCATCTGACTTTTAATCAGAGGGTCGAAGGTTCGAGTCCTTCATGGCTCACCTGTACTAATTACCCCAAAAAGTGAAGCGAAAAGCTTCGTAGCATATTCCGAGTACTTTTCGGGGACCCCACAATTATACATGCGGTCATGGCGGAATTGGCAGACGCGCTAGATTCAGGTTCTAGTGGTGGCAACACCGTGGAGGTTCAAGTCCTCTTGACCGCACCATACAAACCCCAAAAAATGAAGTTGTACTTCGAAGTTGATTCCGAGTACTTTCCGGGGACACCTAATTAGTTTGCGGATGTAGCTCAATTGGTAGAGCGTCGCCTTGCCAAGGCGAAGGTCGCGGGTTCGAGACCCGTCGTCCGCTCCACGAAAAACGTCTTGACGTTTTTCACCATATAACGTTTTTGTGCCCTTAGCTCAGCTGGATAGAGCGTTTGACTACGAATCAAAAGGTCGGGAGTTCGAATCTCTCAGGGCACGCCATTAATTTGAATATGGGCCCCGCCCAACGTAGCGATAGCTTAAGTTGGGTGGGTTAATTTCGGGAAGTAGCTCAGCTTGGTAGAGTACTTGGCTTGGGACCAAGGGGTCGCAGGTTCGAATCCTGTCTTCCCGACCATGTAATTTCATATGCCGGTATGGCGGAATTGGCAGACGCGCGCGACTCAAAATCGTGAGGGAAACCGTGGGGGTTCAAGTCCCTCTACCGGCATCATACTTTGCGGGTGTAGTTCAATGGTAGAACTCCAGCCTTCCAAGCTGGTAGTGGGTTCGATTCCCAACACGAGTCGCGCCGACAGGATCCATATCCAAGAAGTATATTATGTCCTGTCGGTTCCTGGAACCAGGGACCAAAGGGTGAAATAGCGGTTGCTTCGGCAGCCGTTTTTTAGTTTCTCGGGCAAAGGATTGCTGCCTCTACCCTTTGACACATTAAATAATATGTCATTACTGAATGTTACCGGTTTTTAAATAGGATTTAACTGACATATAATAGCAAATCTTTTATTCAATAAATAATAGTGATACAATATGAAAAGGTTATAATTGATCCGGAAAAGGTGTGGATAGGTGTAGCCAAACAGGAACGCCTGCATCTTTTCTTCAAATATTAACGTGTTAGGACGGTAAAAATGAGCAACAGACAAACCAAAACAGACGTTATCTTAATTGGTGCCGGAATCATGAGTGCGACGTTGGGAACACTGCTGAAAGAATTAGTGCCGGACTGGAAAATTACAGTGTTTGAGAAGCTCGAAAATGCAGGAGAAGAAAGTTCTAAC
Organism: Bathyarchaeia archaeon; assembly: GCA_035644815.1. GTDB lineage: Bacteria > Bacillota > Bacilli > Brevibacillales > Brevibacillaceae > Brevibacillus_F. Next base: position 1,632 of record DASQNU010000141.1, read on the forward strand.
GAATGGAATAATGCGGGAACGGGGCACGCAGCACTGTGCGAGCTTAACTACACTGTCGAAAAAACGGACGGATCCATAGATGTTAGCAAAGCTTTAAAAATTAATGAAGAGTATCAGGTTTCCAAGCAGTTTTGGTCTTATCTTGTTAACAGCAATCTGATACGTAATCCGCAGGACTTTATCAGGCCATTGCCCCATCTGAGTTTAGTACATGGGGAAGAAAATGTTACGTTTTTAAAAAAGCGTTTTGAAGCGCTGGCTAACAATCCTCTGTTTCAAGGGATGGAATTTTCCGATGACCCGGAAAAATTGATGGAATGGATTCCGCTGATTATGAAAGACCGGACATTGAATGAACCTATAGCGGCAACAAAAATCGATTCGGGAACGGATGTTAACTTTGGCGCTTTAACACGCATGCTGTTTGACCACTTAAGGAGTAAAAACGTCGATATCAAATTCAAACATAATGTTGATGATATTAAACGTACTAGCGACGGCTCGTGGGAGTTGAAAGTGCGGAATGTGGATAGCGGTACCGTTGAACGCCATACTGCGCAATTCGTCTTTATCGGAGGCGGTGGAGGAAGTCTGCCTTTACTGCAAAAATCCGGTATTCCTGAAGGAAAGCATATTGGAGGATTCCCGGTAAGCGGACTATTTATGGTGTGTAATAATCCGGACGTTGTAGCCCAGCACCATGCGAAAGTATACGGTAAAGCTAAGGTTGGTGCTCCTCCAATGTCTGTCCCGCATCTTGACACTAGATTTATCGATAATAAAAAAACCTTGCTTTTTGGACCGTTTGCCGGCTTCTCACCAAAATTTTTGAAAACCGGTTCCATGTTTGATTTGATAGGTTCCGTAAAACCGAATAATGTGTTAACAATGTTGGCAGCAGGCGCAAAAAACGTTCCGTTGACAAAATACCTGATCCAGCAAGTTATGTTATCAAAAGAAGAGCGCATGGAAGAGTTACGCGAGTTTATCCCGACCGCCAAAAGCGAGGATTGGGATATTGTGGTAGCTGGCCAACGTGTGCAAGTTATCAAAGATACTACTACCGGCGGCAAAGGAACGCTTCAATTTGGCACGGAAGTAATTAGCGCCGCTGATGGCTCGATAGCTGCATTGCTCGGCGCTTCTCCGGGTGCTTCTACCGCCGTTTCGGTCATGCTTGAGTTAATAGAAAAATGCTTCCCTCAACATGTAAAAGCGTGGGAACCGAAAATAAAAGAAATGATTCCTTCTTATGGCGTGTCACTTTTGAAAAACCCAGAGCTTATCGATGAAATTAATACTTCAACAGCTCGGGCGCTTGGTCTACACCGTGAATTAGCTCTCGTAAAGTGATCAAAAGACATTTTCGTAATGGAAAGTGGATTCCCATGCACCAAAGAGATGCTTCGATAGTAAATGAATCGTGAAAGCCAGCCTAAATAGGCTGGCTTTTTTCAATTAACTTCCTGGAATTGCACAAAAACAAGGGTGGCTAATTGCCACCCTTCTGTAACGAAGGTATTCATTAATCAATTGTCAGGAGCAAGGTGGAATGTAAAACGGTGGTATCCGAATCCAACTGCGTTTATGTTGGCAATGAGGCTACTGCTGTCATTTTTTCAACGCAAACAAAGTGAGAAAACTAAGTGCCTGCTGGAGTTCTCGAGCTAACCCCTTTGTGAGCGCCTCATTGACACCTTCCCGGTAAACAGGCTCCTCTGCAACCAGTGTATACCCATTTTCCAGAGCCAAACGTTTCGCTTCCCATGGCATAACAGTGTTTTGAATCACCGATTCGCCATAGAGGCGACGGTAGCTGTAGGCTCGAGGCCCGGCAGTTGGACCCAGGATGCCAAGCACCAGGATGCCGTCTGGTTGGAGCACACGATACAACTCACGCAGCGTATGCAACGGAGATTCGGTAAATTCAACGACATTGATCGCCAAGATACCAGCGAAGTGGTGATCGGGAAATGGCAGCGAGGTAATCGATCCTTGTTGAAAATGGACAGATAGCCCGGGCTCAGTTTGTTTGGCAGCGATCTCGATCATCTCAGCGGAAAGATCGAGGCCCTCGACGTGGTAGCCCGCTTTTGCCAGTTTTCTGCTTGCATATCCATCTCCGCAGCCAGCATCCAAAATTGCTCCCGAATCCGGAGAGATGTATCGCGTAAAAAGGGGGAGAATGGTCTTGCGGCTGCCTTTCTCCCACATTTCCTCACTGCGTGCATGCCAGTCGGCGGCATTATTGTCCCAAGCCTGCTCGACATGGCTGTTCCAGTTATTTGTCATGAAACGCCCTCCTTTTCCTCCCTTCATTCTACTCGTGCTGGACGAAAAGAAAAAGAAGCGCCGGGGATAAGCGCTTCCGAATTTACGATACCAAAGCGATTAAGATTGACCAAAAGGGGATTGCTGAGATGGTGCAGAGGAGAATACGCTGCTGCTGAACGGAGTAGCTGCGGTTCCTCCCACGCCTACATTGGAAGAAGTAGATGTCAGATTGGTACCGACGTTAACGTTTGAACGTACGGGCTCAAAAGAGGAAGGAGTCGTGTACGGATAGGCAGTTTGCGCCGTCCGTGACGCTTCTGTCGCCAATTGTGCGGTCATGGACTGGAGCTGTTGCAGCATCGCAGTCGCTTGTGTTTCCGTTGCCGCCAGATTCTGTAATTGATTGGCTAGGCTGCGCAGCGTATTGGCATTATTCCGTTCGTTTTGTTGGAGTTGATTGATGAGTCGCTGCACTTCGCTGACCAAATTATTCGTGTGATAAGGATACATCCAACGAATACCTCCCACGCATCTGTAGAATGTCTTTCACCAGATAATCTTTCTCCAGCAAAGGAAAATTATGCATGCGGTTTGCTTTGTCCATCCATTGCTTTAACGTTGAAAAGCGCTTATGCGGTGGTCGGTGTTCTTGCGAAAGAAAGCGCTGTCATAGTAATCTCGGTGGTAAGAAGAGGGAAAATTCAATCGTTGGAGGCGAAGGTTATGGGGAACGATTTCTTTCCGATCAAGGACTGGAATCATGTTGAGTTTTATGTAGGGAATGCCAAGCAAGCGATGCATTACTTTGTCAAAGCTTTCGGTTTTGATGTCGTTGCCTATGCTGGCTTGGAAACAGGCTCGCGTGAAAAGGTGTCCTATGTACTGAAGCAGAACCATCTGACGTTTGTTCTCAGCGGTGCATTAAGCCCAGAAGGTCAAATCGCGGAATTCGTGAAAAAGCATGGCGATGGGGTTAAAGACGTAGCGATGACAGTGGAGGACTGTGAGCAAGCCTACCGTGAGGCTGTCTCACGGGGGGCAATTCCGATCATGGAGCCTACCGAATATAGCGATGAGCACGGCTCTGTGAAGAAAGCAGCGATTGGCACCTACGGGGATAACATACACACCTTCATTGAACGCCAAGACTACAAGGGGGTGTTTTTGCCGGGATATGTACCGTTTGAAGCTCCAGTCAAGCAAGAAAGCACAGGCTTGATTGGCATCGACCACATCGTCGGCAACGTGGAAGTGATGGACGAGTGGGTGTCCTATTATGAAAAAGTGATGGGCTTTACCTCGGCGCAAAATTTCAGCGATGATGATATTTCCACAGAATACTCGGCGCTTATGTCCAAGGTGATGCAAAGCGGAACGGGACGCATCAAATTTCCGATCAACGAACCGGCAGAAGGCAAACGGAAATCTCAAATTCAGGAATTTCTTGAGTTTTATCATGGTCCGGGTGTCCAGCACATTGCCTTGCTTACCAATGATATCGTGACAACGGTCGCCAAGCTGCGGGAAAATGGCGTAGATTTTCTCCGGGTGCCTGAAACTTACTACGATGATTTGAAAGAGCGGATCGGGGCGATTGACGAGGATATTGAGGAATTGCGCAAACTGCACATACTCGTCGACCGAGATGATGAAGGCTATTTGCTCCAATTATTCAGCAAGCCAATTGTCGACAGACCGACCCTGTTTGTGGAGATCATCCAGCGAAAAGGGGCACGCGGATTCGGAAACGGAAACTTCAAAGCCTTGTTTGAAGCTCTGGAGCGCGAGCAGGCCAATCGCGGCAATCTGTAATTCCATCAGAGCGGACAGCAACCCTCCCCCAGTCTGGGCGGAGGTTTTTTTCTATCCCTTGACCAATGCCACTGTCCCTGTTGATAATAGAAAGATACATAATATTCTTGCTACTCACACTAGGGAGGGATGGGTGTGAGCCTGTTTCATCCGGTATTCATATCATTGGCGGAACGGACCGCCGTACTGGTAGTAGCGGCCTTTTTGCTGACCCGAGTCAAAGCATTTCGCAGCATTTTGAATCAATGCGCATCGTTCAAAGAGCAGGCGTTGATGGTCCTGATTTTTTCGATGATCTCGATTTTGGGAACCTACATGGGAATTCCCTATCTGGATGCGATTGCCAATTCTCGGGTGATTGGAGCAGTTGTGGCTGGACTTTTGGCGGGTCCATGGGTAGGGGGAGCTACCGGACTGATCGCAGGGGTTCATCGTTACACGTTAGGCGGTTTTACCGATCTTGCCTGTGCCATTGCGACTTTGCTCGAAGGTGTCGTCGCGGGTCTGTTCTATCATTTTCGCCGAAATAAAGAGATTGGCTGGAAGACCGCTCTCCTGGTCGGTTTTGTGGCGGAATGGCTGCAGATGTCCATTATCTTGCTGATCGCGAGACCTTATGAGCAAGCGCTGGAGCTGGTGAAGGTGATCAGCATTCCCATGTCGCTGATCAATGCGTTTGGCATCGCGGTGTTTATGATTATTATCAGTCTGGTCAAGCATGAAGAGGAGCGGATTGGCGCCCTGCAAGCACAACGCACGCTGCAAGTTGCGGACAAAACCATCTCCCTGCTGCGCTCAGGTCTGAATCATGTGTCTTCGGAAAGAGTCGCACGCGAAATTCTGCGCACGACACGGGTTGCCGCTGTGGCGATTACCGACACCAACACGGTATTGGCTCATGTAGGGGCAGGGATTTCCCACCATATCGCCGGACAAAACATCATCACAAAAGCGACGCGTGAAGTGCTGGAAAAGAAAGAAATGCTGATCGCCGAGACGAAGGAGGAGATCGGCTGTCATGAGCCGGCTTGTCCTTTGCGCTGTGCCATTCTAGTGCCACTCATGCGCAAGCGGGAAGTGGTTGGCGTGTTAAAGCTGTATCAAGATCACTCGCGCAAGCTGTCCGCTGTCGACATGGAGCTGGTAAGCGGCCTGGGCAATCTGATCTCGACCCAGCTGGAGATTGCGGAGCTGGAAAAGCAATCCCGACTCTTGCATGATGCGGAGATCAAGGCTCTTCATGCGCAGATTAATCCACACTTTCTGTTTAATGCAATCAATACCATTGTGTCGTTTATCCGGTTTCGACCGGAGCAAGCCCGTGAGCTGCTGATCAATTTAGGGGAATATTTCCGTAAAAATCTACACGACAGCGGCGGTTATGTGACATTGGCGGAGGAATTGCAACATGTGGAAGCATATCTGTCCATTGAGCGGGCCCGTTTTGACGATCGGCTCAGAGTTGAATATCACATTGAGCCCGAAGTGGAGAAATATGTAGTGCCTGGCCTGATTCTGCAGCCGCTTGTAGAAAATGCGATCAAGCATGGGCTATTGCCCCGGCGGGAAGGCGGCATCGTGAGCATCACAGCCAGAAAAAAGAAGCGGGGCACGCTGGAACTGGTCGTCGCCGACAATGGGGTCGGGATGCCAGCAGAACCGGTTACACGCCCTTCGGCAGATCGTCCTGAAAAGAGACGTCTGTCAGGGATCGGATTAAGCAATGTCCGTGGACGCTTGCAATCCATCTACGGACCCGAGTACGGAATCCAGATTGAGAGTGAAAAAGGAAAAGGAACGGTTTGTACCATTACCTTGCCTTTGGGAGTGAAACCTTATGCTGAAAGTGTTCATCGTGGATGATGAAAGGCCGGCACGCGCAGAGCTGCGCTACTTGTTGGAACAAATGACAGATGTAGAGGTAATCGGAGAGGCAGCGAGCGGGGAGGAAGCGCTGGAGCGGATTCCCAATCTTGCACCGGATGCCGTTTTCCTTGATATTCACCTGCATGATCTCGATGGGGTCAACGTAGGGCAAGAGCTGCTTGAAACCATGCAGAAGCCGCCGATGGTCATCTTTGCGAGCGCCTATGAGATACATGCTGTACGCGCCTTTGAGACGGAAGCTGTAGACTATATCGTGAAGCCGTTCAGCAGCCATCGGTTGGAGAAAACGGTATGCCGCATTCGAAAGTGGATGGCCCAGCGTTATGGGGAAGACATGCAGCAATCGGTGATCGAACAGAAATTGGCAGCCATTCTGCAAAATGCTTTGACCGTAAAGCAGCCGAAGCGTGTACCCGTTGAAAAAAATGGAAAGATCCTGTTGATCGATCCGAGTGAAATCATTTTCGCCACCTTGGAGGGCAGATACGCCTCCATTTATACGGAAAACGAGCAGTATGCGACATCCTTTACCCTGCAGGAGCTGGAATCAAGGTTGCCGGAAGAAGTGTTTTTCCGCACACATCGCGCTTATATTGTCAATTTGGCAAAGACATCCGAGCTGGTACCCTGGTTTAAGGGTGCGGTTCACCTTGTCATGGCGGATCGCGATAAAACGGAAGTTCCGGTCAGTCGTACCGCGGTGAAGGAAGTAAAACGTCGTTTGGGTTTTTAAGCAAGCGCTTTCATTCATGTCGCTATTTTTTCCGCTCGTGCTTATTTTTCTACAGTTCAGACAATTCCTGTTTTTGAGTGATTGATCGTTCGCTATTCTATGGATGGGGTCTGATCATGATGCCCCAATCTATCAGAAGGGGGAGTTCTCACATGCAAAAATGGTTTTTGTCACTATTGATATGGGGCGCGGTGGCAGCTCTCGGGGCCGTGGGCTTCGGAATGCTGGCGCTTTCACGTGGGGAGTCAGTCAACTCTTTTTGGCTGTTGACGGCGGCTTTTTGTACTTATGCAGTTGCTTATCGTTTTTACAGCCGTTTTATCGCCAAAAAAGTAATGGGGTTGGATGATAACCGTGCGACGCCCGCGGAAGTAAACGACGATGGAAAAGATTTCGTTCCTACGAACAAATGGATTGTGTTCGGACATCACTTTGCAGCCATTGCCGGGGCGGGTCCGCTGGTCGGTCCAACCTTGGCGGCACAGATGGGGTATTTGCCGGGGACGATCTGGATTATCGCCGGGGTTGTTCTTGGCGGAGCGGTCCAGGATTTTGTCATTTTGTTTGGGTCCATGCGACGCAACGGAAAAAGTCTCGGGCAGATTGCCAAAGAAGAAATTGGGCCAGTTGGCGGCGTGCTGGCGCTGATTGGTATTTTGGCCATTATGCTGATTTTAATCGCGGTGCTTGCGATGGTTGTTGTCAACGCATTGGCGGATTCGCCATGGGGAACCTTTACGATTGCCATGACATTGCCGATCGCGCTATTCATGGGTATTTATATGAGATATATCCGACCCGGCAGAGTATTGGAAGGCTCCGTGATCGGATTGGTTCTGTTATTTGTTGCACTTTATCTCGGACAAGTGGTGGCTGAGTCGCCTACTTGGGGGCCAGCATTTACGTTCTCCAAGCCAGCTTTGGCCTGGATGATCATCGTCTATGGCTTTATTGCTTCGGTGCTTCCTGTCTGGCTGATGCTGGCACCACGTGATTATCTCAGTTCCTTTTTGAAAATCGGGACAATCGGTTTGCTTGCTGTGGGGATTCTCTTTACGCTGCCGCCGCTGCAAATGCCTGCTTTAACCCGCTTTATAGACGGGACGGGTCCTGTATTTGCGGGAGATCTTTTCCCGTTCCTCTTCATCACGATTGCTTGCGGTGCTGTCTCTGGATTCCATGCACTGATTTCCTCAGGTACGACACCAAAGCTGATTGCCAAGGAGTCGCATGCTAGGTTAATCGGCTATGGCGGAATGCTGATGGAGTCAGCGGTTGCGATTATGGCCATGATCGCGGCGTGTGTACTGACACCCGGTCTGTACTTTGCGGTCAACTCTCCTGCAGCGGTCATCGGTGCGGATGCGATTGCGGCTGCAGCGAAAATCACAAACGACTTTGGCTTTACCATCACGCCTGACCAGATCACGACGCTTTCCAATGACATCGGAGAAAATACGATTTTATCCCGTACAGGCGGAGCACCGTCGTTGGCGATTGGCATGGCCACCATCTTTGCCAACGTTCTTGGCGGCAAGGCGCTCATGGCCTTCTGGTACCACTTTGCGATCTTGTTTGAAGCCGTTTTCATCCTGACCACGGTCGATGCGGGCACGCGTGTCGGACGATTTATGGTGCAGGATATGCTGGGCAATATTCATCCAAAACTGAAGCAGGTCGACTGGATGCCAGGTAATCTCCTTGGTTCCGGCTTGGTTACGATAGGCTGGGGGTACTTCCTGCTCCAAGGGGTATACGATCCGCTCGGTGGCATTTACACCCTGTGGCCGCTCTTTGGCATCGCGAACCAGATGCTGGCTGCGATTGCCTTCACGGTAGGAACCACGATACTCTTTAAAATGGGCAAAGCCCGATATGCTTGGGTCACCTTGCTGCCCATGGCCTGGTTGACCACCTCTACGCTGTATGCGGCTTGGCAAAAGCTGTTCCATGAAAAACCGTCCGTCAGCTTCCTGGCCCATGCGGAATCCTTCAAAAAGGCATTGGCTGAAGGAAAGCTGCCCAATGGTGTAAAATCAGTGGAAGCGGCGCAAAAAATGATTCTCAACGATCAGATCGATGCAGCCGTCTGCGCCATTTTCATCGTGATTACCGTGGGAATCATTGCGGATGGCATCCGTCTATGGATCAATATTTTGCGCGGCAAAAAGTATGAGTTGTATGAGTCGCCTTATGTCCAATCCAAGGGCGATGATTATTACGATCCGAAGGGACACAGTGTGGCATGAGACGCAAGCTGAGAACGATTCGCCGGTCCCTGCGAAAAGTGTCTTCCACGATCAAGTTTATCTTCGGGATGCCGGATTACGATCGCTATCTGAAGCATTGGTATGCCAATCACGCTGCACCAGGTATTTTCCCTTTGTCAGAAAGGGAGTACTATATGCGTGCGCTCCATGACCGCTATGAGCGTGGCGGTATGTCGCGCTGCTGTTAAGAGAAGTTCTAAAAAGCTTGCAGGACGATTCGATTCGTTTTGCAAGCTTTTGTTTGTGGTTAAGGAGCTGCGGTGGGGAGAACATGTTTCGCAACTCCGCTTCATTCTACGCCCTGCAGGGAAGCGGGGACTGTCCGCTCTGCAGTGAATCGCAGGGGTCCACAAAAGTGGTAGTCGCTACGCAGCTCGGTCAGGTTGCGGCCCTTTTTCCTACGATTCACTGCTCCGCTGAGCAGGGCTTCGCAGGCGCTCCGTTTCGAAACATGCTCTCCAGCGGAGCAGAAGCGTTTATAAAATTAATAACTTAGAAGGAAATGTGCATTCATGCTTTTTTTTGGTCATGTTCGACTTTATTCAACAGCCACGCGAGGAAGGGAAGAGAGGGACGGGGCGGAGTCTTTGCAACGCCTACAAAGGTTCCGCTTCCCAAAACGGTACACGCTTGTCGCGCAACCCCGTCGGTTGAATATGCTTCTTTGAACCCTTTTGCGCGACGTACCGTTTTGGGAAGCGGAACCGGACAGTCCTGTCCCCCTTGCGGGTGTGGCAAGAACGTAGCCCCAGCCCTCTTTTCCCTTCTCCACCACTATGTTCGCACTAATCCTCAGCAGGCTTGTCCGAGATCGTCACTTTTCCTAAGAAGAATGCGAGCAAGATACCAAGTCCGACAAAGAGCAGCCCGTAAAGAAAGACACTGTGCAAGGATGAAACGAGAGTCGATTGCAAGATCGGTAGCAATGAGCTGCGGATCGCTTGCGGAATTTGTTCCAACGCCTCCGGACTTAAGAGCATGGAGTACAGCCCTTGTGGATTATGCGCTACCATGTCTTCAAACTCTACCACCATATCGTGCGCTTGCGGCGGCAGGTTTTCCAGATAAGGGACTAGTTGGTCGAGAAGAAGAGCACTGGATTGATGATTCATGATCGCACCGAGCACAGTCATCCCGAACGTTCCCCCAATCTGACGGAAAAATTGGCTAGAGGAGGTAACGACGCCCAATTGCTCTTTCGGGAAGCTTTCTTGCAGGGCCAACGTAATGACAGGCATCACGAACCCAAGCCCAAGGCCGAGCACAGCCAGATAACTCATGGCAGCCAGCATAGTCGTATCCATGGCCATCGTGGAAAGCAAATAAAAGCCAACAGACATCAGCGCCATGCCAAGGATAATTTGTGTGCGTACGCCAATGGTTCGCACGAGTCTTCCTCCGAAAAGACTGGCCGCCATCATCGAGAGCATCATGGGGAGCATCATGGTTCCGGATTGGGAAGGACTCATGCCGATAATGCCTTGCATGAAAAATGGGATGAATGTAATCGCCCCAAACATGCCAACCGACATAAGAAAAGCAACTCCGTTTAACAAGGTGAACGTCCGGTTTTGGAATAAATACATCGGCAAAATGGGCTCGGCTGTCTTCGTTTCTATACGGACGAAAGCGACCAGAGAGAGGACAGCCAGAACAAACAAGGAGAGAATCTGCCATGAGTCCCAAGCGAAATCTTTCCCGCCAAAGGTGAGAGCCAGCAGTAGGGCGACAACGCCAACAATCATCGTAAGCATCCCGCTGAGGTCAAGCTTGATCGGTCCTTCCACACGTCGATTATTCAGACCGATACTGATCAGGATTGTAGCCAAAATGCCTACGGGGAGATTGATGTAAAAGACCCAGCGCCAGTTGGCGGAATCCACAATCCAGCCGCCCACCTGCGGACCGATGAGAGAGGCGAGACCGAAAATGGCGCCAAAAACCCCCTGCCATTTGGCGCGCTGCGCACCCGTAAAAATATCGCCGATCACAATCATGGCCATCGGCATCATGATTCCGCCACCGATTCCCTGCAATGCCCGGTAATAAATAAGTTGGGTCATAGTGGTGGCCATGCCGCAAAGAGCTGATCCTATCATAAAAACGATCAGACCTGTTACATAGATCGATTTTCTACCAAGCATATCAGCAAGCTTTCCGGCAATGGGCACGACAGCTGTAGAAGTAAGCATATAAGCGGTTGTCAACCATGTCATCACACCTAAGCCGCCTAACTCTCCGACGATCCGCGGCATGGCTGTTCCGACGATGGTTCCTTCCAGCGCGGAAAACAGCATGGCGACAAGCAGACCGGTGATGAGCATGCCATGACCTGCTTGTTCACGATTCATAGGGAAGGAAAGAGAGGATTTTTCTTTGCTTTTGAACATAAAAGCACCCCTTTTCCTAGAAAATGATCCCCTAAAGTTTGCCGCTTCACCCAAGCCAAATATTGTTCATCACCTCTTTTCCTGTGCACACCCAGGTTTATCATTTCGGGGAAAAGTATGTTAAACTAAGAAAAAGTCCATTGGGTAGGTGGCGATTTGTTTGCAGCCAGTTCAAATTGAAGCGCTCAAAAAAATGGCAATTCATTGTGCGAAAACAGCGGGAGCGCTAAGCCTGGAACGATTGAAGCAACCAATTCTGGTTGAGTATAAGACCTCTGCTTCCGATCTGGTCACGGCAGTGGATAAAGAAGTGGAAAAATACGTGAT
>DASQNU010000142.1:0-15225 GCA_035644815.1 Bathyarchaeia archaeon
AAGCATGGTATTCCTCTCCATTCTTTCTATAACGAGTTTCGCTCGTCCCCTTTATTATGTAAAAGCACAAAAAAAGTGGCAAGCCTTTTCCCTAAGGCTATGCCACTTTTTCCGGTGAATATGACAATTTCATTAATCTTCCAGCGTAGAAAGGTCTCCGGTTGGCAATCCGAGTTCCCATGCTTTCAAGACACGGCGCATAATCTTGCCGGAGCGTGTCTTAGGCAGCTTGTCGCGGAATTCGATTTCGCGTGGGGCGGCATGTGCAGCCAGCCCTTCTTTGACGAATTTCCGTATATCTTCCATCAGCTGCTCGCTTGGTTCATATCCGCTGCGCAGCGCGATGAAGGCTTTGATGATCTCCCCTCGCACAGGATCAGGCTTTCCGATGACTCCTGCTTCCGCTACTGCCGGATGCTCGACCAGTTTGCTTTCGACCTCAAATGGTCCCACACGCTCCCCTGAGGTATTGATGACATCATCAATCCGTCCTTGGAACCAGAAATAGCCGTCTTCATCCATATAGGCGGAATCTCCGGAAATGTACCAACCCGGAATGCTGAAGTATTCCTGATACTTTGCGGGGTTATTCCAGATTTTGCGCATCATGGATGGCCAGCCTGTACGTACGGCCAGATTCCCCATTCGGTTTGGCGGCAATTCGTTTCCTTGATCATCAATAATCGCCGCATAGATGCCCGGGAACGGTTTGCCCATGGAACCAGGCTTGATCGCCATTGATTTATAGTTGCAGATCATGTGTCCGCCTGTTTCCGTCATCCACCATGTATCATGAATGCGCTGGCCATAAACCTTGATGCCCCAATGAACAACCTCCGGATTCAGCGGCTCCCCTACACTCAGCACATGGCGCAGCGAAGAGAGATCATACTTCTTTACGCTTTCATCCCCCGCTCCCATCAGCATGCGCAGAGCGGTTGGGGAGCTGTACCAGACCGTAACTTTGTTTTTCGCGATTGTGCTGTACCAGTCATCCGGGCTGAAACGGCCACCGCGTACGACGTTTGTCACCCCGTTTAGCCACGGAGCAAAAATTCCGTATGATGTCCCTGTGACCCAGCCTGGGTCGGCATTACACCAATATATGTCATCTTCTTTGAAATCGAGGACCCATTTACCCGTCTGCAAATGCTGAATCATGGCATTGTGGACATGCAAGACACCTTTCGGCTTACCTGTGGATCCGGAAGTATAGTGCAGCAGCATGCCATCTTCCCTGTCTACCCATTCGATGTCTAGGTCGGCGGAAGCCTGCTCCATTTCTTTATGGAAGCTCACTTCGTTTTCCGCCCAGTCTGCCTTTTCTCCCACCACGATCACATGCTTGAGAGCTGGGAGCTCGGCTACCGGCACACGCGGAAGCAGAGATGGTGTCGTTACAATCGCGACCGCTTCACTGTCCTGCAACCGATCTCGAACAGCTGCTTCCATGAAAGCTTCGAACAACGGTCCCACGATAGCACCGATTTTTAATGCTCCTAAAACGCTTACATAAAGCTCCGGCGTACGAGGCATGAATACAAAAACACGATCACCTTTCTGGATACCACGTTGTCTCAGCACATTGCCAAACTTGTTGGAAAGCTCGCTCAACTGGGCAAACGTATACGCTTCTTCCCGGTTGGGGTCACTGTACAGCAAAGCCACCTTATCTTTTCGATCGGTCAGCAAGTGACGATCGATCGCCTCATAGGCCATATTGACTTTTCCTGTCTCGTACCAGCTGAATTCTTTTTCGACATCCTCCCAGTTGAAGCTTTTGTATGCCTCTTCGTAGTTCTGGAGATTATGATTTCCTTCCACTGCAGGGATCAGTTCTACTTTCATACGTTCACACTCCTCGCCATCCACGTTTTTCTTCTTTAACTTTCATAATATTTCTTCATTTATAGCCGAATTCCTTTTCTTGAAAAATGACTTTTTTCAATTTTTGACAAGACAAGCCGACTCCCAATAACTGCTTACGATTTCATCGCATTTTTCTAGTATAATCGACTCTATCAAACTGATTGACGAGGTGATAGAAGAGATGATCTGGACGATTCTGTTGTTACTCGCCGCCGTTTTGTTGTTCCGTGCTTATCGAAATACGTTCGACGTACAAATCAATTACGTCCCTTTGAAGCTGAATTCCTCCGAGCGAGTTGACATGGATGTCGTACAGCCCCTTCACATCCTGCACCTGTCAGATCTGCATATGGAGAATCTTTCGGTGAAACCCGATGACATTATAAAAGAAATGAAAGAACAACCAATCGATCTGATTGCGATCACAGGTGATCTGCTTGATCGCGTGAAAAATATTCCGCACGCTGTTCAATATGTGAAACAGTTGATGGAAATCAACCCGAAGCTGGGAACGTATGTCGTGTTTGGCAACCATGATTACTTGCTCGGCGCAAATAAGTTGGCATTGCTGAAATCCGAATTGGAACGAATCGGCTGTCATGTGCTTTGCAATCAAACGATTACGGTTGATCACAATGGTCAGAAGCTTCATATTATTGGGATTGATGACTACGGGACGCGTCACAGTGACGTGGAAAAGAGCTTCCGCACCGTATCTGACGACGGTCTGCGTCTGGTCTTGACGCACGATCCGAATATTGTGCTGACAATGAAAAAATATGATTATGATTATTTGCTTTGCGGTCACTTCCACGGCGGTCAAATCCATTGGCCAAAGCCATATCATCTGGTGAAAATGGGAAAACTGGCGCGAATGAATATTATCAAAGGACTTCATTACCAAGATGGCCGTCCCTTTTACATCAGTGAAGGTCTTGGCCAGACCGGCGTAAACATCCGATTGCGCTCGCGTCCTGAGATTACTTTGCATACCCTCCAACCACAGGAGCAACTGGAGCATCAAGCTTCCCAGCTGCAGCAACTGATGGCAGCAGAAGCCGCTCCCACCCTTGCAATCGAATAAGCTATAATGAGAGAAACGATGCATAACCCTTATGCGCGTTTCTCTTTTTTTCATTGATTTATAGATTGGCTGAAGGAGAACCGTGATGGACCAATGGGATAAAATAGTAGAACGCATTCAGCAAGCCACAGGACGTTTGATCCAACTCAATCATTGCGCCGTGTCGGAGTGGGAGCAAGTTCGCGCCGAGATCGAACAAGGCCAGGGTGAAATCGTGCGCCAGACCAAGCATCAGGGACAAATCTGGTACATCTCCATCACTTCAGAAGAGTGGTCACAGGAAGCAAGGGCATTACTGTCGCTGCTGCTTTCTCCATCCATGCCTGCTGAACAAACGATGACAGAGGTGGCCGCAAACTGGCTTTCTTCCGTTCTTGACCAGCGAATCGAGCCCATTCCTGCCTTTTTGGAAGCAAAATGGCAATGGCGGGAGCCACGCGGGTGCTTTCTGTTTGAACGGTTGCATGCGGACCGTCCCGCAGATGTGGAGCAGTGGCAGCAGCTTCTGCAACAGTTTTTGCCGTCCTCTCCCGCTCCCTTGCTGATCCCACTCTCTCCGGCTTTTTTACTGCTGCTTGTCCCTACCTCCGCTCTCCCTGATGTGGATGGATGGCAAGGAGACGAGAAGGAACGGTGGCTGCATTGGGCTTATACGCTGCATGAGCTTCTGGTCGCGGAAACGATGGAAATGATCAGGGTAGGTGTCACGCTGCCGATAGAAGCGC
This sequence comes from Bathyarchaeia archaeon, assembly GCA_035644815.1. Classification (GTDB taxonomy): domain Bacteria; phylum Bacillota; class Bacilli; order Brevibacillales; family Brevibacillaceae; genus Brevibacillus_F. The sequence continues at coordinate 3,679 of DASQNU010000142.1, forward strand.
CGTCCCAACTGCCTGTGGTCGTTAAAAACAGTGTGGACACCCTGCGAAGCGTGCATCTGTACCGTCCTAAAGAAATGGTTGCTGCCGACTGGCAAATCCCGTTGGAGAAATGGGCGTATTCACTGCCCATTGCATTGCGTGAGCAGCTCCGCCACTCACTTGGACCGCAGCTTTCGTTAACCGAGGAGCAGCAGGAGGTATTGCACGCGCTTTTTTCCAATCAGTTGAATGTAAGTGAAACCGCACGCGCACTTTTTTTGCATCGCAATACCCTGTTGTATCGGTTGGACAAGCTAAAAGAGAAGACCGGTCTTGACCCACGTGAGTTTTCCGACGCTGTCTTTTTACGGCTTGCCATGCTTTTTCGGCAAATTACCTAAATCTTTTGTACAATATCGCCATAGTTCCTCTCTTCCTGATGGATTAGACTGGAAACAAGAAAATGGGAATGGGAGGAAATCGCATGGCGAGAGTGCAACTGAATCATATTTTCAAACGATATGGCAATAACGTGACTGCCGTAAATGACTTTCACCTGGATATTGAGGACCGTGAATTTATTGTATTGGTTGGTCCATCTGGCTGCGGAAAATCGACGACACTGCGGATGATTGCCGGACTTGAGGAAATTTCAGATGGCGATTTGTATATTGGCGAGCGTCGCGTCAATGATGTTGCACCAAAAGACCGAGATATTGCCATGGTGTTCCAGAGCTATGCCCTTTATCCGCATATGAACGTATACGAAAATATGGCGTTCGGATTGAAACTGCGCAAGTTCTCCAAAGCAGAGATCGATAAACGGATTCAAGAAGCGGCGCGTACGCTGGATATCGCTCATCTGCTAGACCGAAAACCGAAAGCGCTCTCAGGCGGTCAACGCCAGCGTGTTGCACTCGGCCGTGCGATTGTCCGTGAACCACAAGTCTTCCTGATGGACGAACCGCTTTCCAACTTGGATGCCAAATTGCGCGTACAGATGCGTACTGAAATTTCCAAACTTCATCAGCGTCTGGAAACCACTTTCATTTATGTTACCCACGATCAGACGGAAGCGATGACGATGGGCGACCGGATTGTGGTCATGAAAGACGGCTTGATCCAGCAAGTGGCTACGCCTTCCGAGATTTACAACCACCCCGTCAATCAATTTGTCGCCAGCTTTATCGGATCTCCTGGCATGAATTTTATCAAGGGAAAAGTACGCGAGGATGCTGGTCAGGTACTTTTCGAAACTTCTGGGTTCCAAATCCAGTTCCCTGAAGACAAAGCGAAAGTGCTCCGTCAGCAGGAGTATATCGGCAAGGATGTTACCTTTGGTATTCGCCCAGAGGATATCTACAGCGACAATCAATTTATTGAAGCCAATCCATTCAAGAGCAACATCCAGGCAGAAGTGGACGTCGTTGAAAACATGGGCTCGGAATTGTATGTGTATTTTAACAATATCGGCAACACGGAGATGATTGCCCGTGTCGATGCACGTGAAGGCTTGAAGCCCAAAATGACCGTGACACTCGGTATGGACCTCTCCAAGTGCCATGTCTTTGACAGCCAAACCGAAAAAGCAGTCTTTTAATCCGTTTCACTCGCTCGTTTAACCCGGCATTGCAATGTGCCGGGTATTTTACGTTTCAACTTTTTACCGTCATAAACACCTCTCCAATGCAGCAGGATAAGCGTAATCAGTATGTAGGGAGTGGTGATGTCTATGCACAAGGTTACCGCGATCTTGACCGCTGCCCTGTTAGTCGGTCTTGTAGTTATACCCGTTCAGCGTTATCACCGACAAGAGATGCGTGAGCCCCACCCTTCTGTGACCTCAGTAGATTCGAGCATTCCCCGTATCAACTATATTGAACAGGTCAAAGATATCCGGCGAGACATTGAACGCAAGCCTCATGTCAAGGAAATTTACCATAATAAAAAAGACCGCAGCCACTTTGTCGAGCATGAGGTTGTGGTCCGCTTTTCGCCGCGACCGGAGCCTGAAAAGATTCAAGCCATGCTGAAAAAAGCCGATGCCAAGATCAAACGCGACTACGGCAATTCCATGATCATCAAGTCGAATTCGCTTAGCACCCAGCAATTGATGAAAATGTTTGCGGAGCATCCAGATTCCATTTACGCGGAGCCGAATTATCTGCTTCTGCCGAACCGTCGTCCCAACGACGTGTTCTACACCCGGTACCAATGGAATCTGCCGATGATCGACATGGAACGCAGCTGGGAACAAAGCACTGGCAGTAAAAATGTGATTGTGGCAGTCGTCGATACCGGGATTGATCTGGATCATCCCGAATTCCAAGGCAGATTGACGGATGGTTACAATGTCATCGAGGATACGGATAATCCGATGGATGATAACGGACATGGTACCCACGTCGCTGGTGTCATCGCTGCACGTTCCAATAATGGCGACGGGATCGCCGGTATGACTTGGAACAGCAAACTCATGCCGATCAAAGCCATTGGTGCGGACGGTTCAGGTACGGCTTTTGACATTGCCCAAGGGATCCGCTGGGCAACCGACCATGGTGCGGATGTGATTAATCTGAGCGTGGGGAACTATACCTCCTCTGCGGCTCTGCAGGATGCGTGCAGGTATGCCTATGAGAAAAACGTCGTCCTAGTGGCAGCGACGGGCAATGATGCGACCGATCAGCCCGGCTATCCCGCTGCCTACAAAGAAGTATTTGGCGTTTCTGCGATCGATCACAATCGTCAACGCGCTGATTTTTCCAACTATGGAGACTATGTCGATGTGGTTGCGCCTGGCGTGGACATTCCGAGTACGTATATTTACAGTGATTACGCAGCCTTGTCCGGTACGTCGATGGCTTGCCCGCATGTAGCTGCCTTGGCCGCATTGATCCGCTCCGTCAATCCCCGTTTATCCCCTGACGATGTGATGAAGATCATGCGTAGAACCGCAATAGATTTAGGCGATCAGGGGAAAGATACGCTTTATGGGTATGGCATGATTAATGTAAATGCAGCAATAACCCAAGCCAAAACAAATGCGGCTACTCCGCTCGATACAGAAGAACCCGCAGAAAACATAGGCGGCCTGTTGAACAAATTCTTGATGCGTCTTCGCTTCGGCTTGTAACCCATCCGCATAGGAGGTTTTCTATCCATGAAAGCAACCATTGTGTTCGCCCAACCAGGAGACAAAAGTTTTACCCATGAAATGCTGGCACGAACAAAAGCAGCCCTCGACAAGGCCGGTATCTCTTACAACGTCAGGGATTTGTATAAAATGAACTTCCAGCCTGTATTGTCCCCTTCCGATATGGAAAAAGTGGAGAACGGGAGCGTCTCTTCCGACATCGGGGAAGAACAGGAACTCTTGACCGATGCTGATCTGTTGGTCATGATCTATCCGATCTGGTGGTGGTCACAGCCTGCTATTCTAAAGGGCTATTTCGACCGTGTCTTGACGAACGGCTACGCCTTTCGCTATGAAGCAAATGGTCCCGTCGGCCTGATGAACGGAAAACAAGCCATCGTCTTTACCTGCACACGAGAGTCGGAAGCAGAAATGAAAGCAGATGGATTTGATACCTTGATCAAAAAACAGATAGTCGATGGTGTACTTTCATTCATTGGATGCGACCGGGTTGTCCATAAAAACTTTGCAGCGATCAGTGAGGTTTCTGATCAGAAGCGCTCTGAAATGCTTCGTGAAGTCGAGGAGACCGTAGCCCGGTTTGTAGCGCCTGTGCCCGTTTAAAGTGCTGCAAACATAGTGGTGGGGGAAGGGAAGAGAGAACGGGGCTTACGTTCTTGCCACACCCGCAAGGGAGTTTCACTGTCCGGTTCCGCTCTTCCCTTCCTTACGTGACGGTTGCAGAACATTAAAAGAAAGAAGCATGAATACACGTTTCCCTTCAGGCTTTAGTCTTTTGAAATCGCTACTGTAACGCTAATGAGCATGTTTCGAAACGGAACCCTGCGGAGTGGACAGTCCAAACTTCTCTGCAAGACGAAGCATGAAGGGAGTTGCGACGCATGCTCTCCCCACCGCAGAAGCGAAACTTTCAAAGATACAAAAAAGGGCAAGTGCATTATTCCTGCACTTGCCCTTCGTTCATTTTATTATGCCGTTGTCAGCGAATGCCTCTTTTTCGCAAGGTAGTCCGTTTCATAATAGTGCAGATCATCGCGCAACTGTTCAAACACCTTCGACAAGGACAGGACCAATTTGGCAAGATCCGCCGTTACCTGCTTCCGAAAGAAAATCGTTTCTTCTCCCGTATAAGAGCGGCGTCCATCCTCATCGTAGCCTTCGCCTCTCGGATAGTAGAAGCTGTTAATACAGCTATGATAGACCTGATACAACAACTCTTCCGCCAGCATCTCGTCAAAACGTGCCCGCCGTAGAGCTGCTCCCAGCTTTTCGTAGGCAATTTCCGAATAGACGAGCAGATGGCGCAAATCGGAAAGAAAGGCCCGATAATAATCAGCATACTCTTCCGGATCACCAGACTGTTCCACTAACTGTGCTAAGGTTACCTGATTCAGAAAGCGCTCCACTTCCATACTCACTTTCTTCAGCTTGTTGTAAGTTTCTTCACACAACTGCTTCAAGTGTGTCTCGGACATAAGAACCTCCTCGGCATAAATGGTCGTATGCTTTCTCCCATTTTATGAAAACCCGTGGAGAGACTCAAGGAAATTCTTTTTACACGATTCCCGATTGTTCGGCGGATACGATGCTGTTTTTCGCGGTTGCCCGCAGATAAGTGACATAGGCGATAAACAGTCCGATGAGGGTCAGTAAGAGCAGCACCACAAAATCATGCGTCAGGTAAGACAGCCCGTGCCCTTTTGACAAAATCTCTCGGGTTCCATGCAGAAAATACGTTAACGGCAGTGACTTTCCGATCGCAGCAACACCTGCAGGCATAGCGGTCAACGGCCACGTATAGCCGGACAACATGAAGGACGGCACTGCGATCATCATCGCTGTTTGGGTCGCCTGGAGCTGGTTCTTAGCGTAGCAGGAAATCGCAAAGCCAATCGCCAGTACGGAAATGTTAAAAGCGGTCCCGATCATGAGAAAATGCAGCAGATTACCGTAGTACGGAACATCAAAGCCTTTCAGCAAAATCGCATACGTACCTACGAGTGTAAATGTGGAGATTAGCAAATACGGCCCTGCTTTGCCCGCTAACAGCTGCAGGAACGAGTGCTGGGTAAAGGTCTGCTCCCAGGTGCCCTGCTCTTTCTCACGGGTAATGGCCAACGCAATGCCTAAGAAGAGCGTTTGCTGCAAAACGGTGCCACCCAACCCGAACACCATGAATGACAAGTAGCTAAATGTAGGATTGTACAATACACGGTAACGGTAATCGATCCCCGTAAACATGCTTTCCCCGGTTTCTCCCCATGCGCCTTTTGCCTCCAGCTTTTTCAGGGTTACTCCCGCCGATACAGACTTGACTATCGTGCTTGCAGCGCGGACGACGGTGTTGGAGATCATCATGTTGCTGCCGTCAATGACGGTTAATACTTCCGCTTCTTGCCCTGCCTTCACCTTCTCCGTTAACCCGTCCGGTACGACCACGGCTACCTGCACCTGACCTTTATCAATCAGCTGCATCGCCTCTGTTTCGGAGCCGACGATTGTCTGCACGGAGAAGGACTGGTCAATATCAAATGCGCGAATCAATTCCCGGCTGAGCTCGGTTTGATCACTGTCGACCACCACGGTAGGCACATCCGTAATTTTCTTTTCCTGATATAAAAAGCCGAATAAGGAAAAGTACAGGAAGGGAACCAACAGCATGATGGATACGAGCGTCCGGTTCTGAAAAATCGAGCGCCATTCCTTCCAAAAAAGCTGTGCGGTCTTATTCACGGCTACCCGCTCCTTCAAGATTCCATTCGACCGTATAGCCTGGTCGTATTTCCTTTTCACTCAAGCTAATCTTCACCTGAAACGCTCGAAGATCACGGTCGCCTAGCTCTTGTGTTGCTTTTTTCACTGCAAAATCTGCTGCTGGTGCAACCAACGATACGGTTCCCAGCACTTCCTTATCCAAAGCTGGTACGTACAAATTGGCTTTATCCCCTACTTTGATGGCACCGATCTTGTCTTCTTCCAGATAGAATTTCACAAAATTGTCTTCCTGGGCTTGAATCGTTGCAACTGTAAACCCTTGCGCAACCAGCTCGCCTTTTTGTACGGCTACCGATTTGATCACACCGTCAACGGGTGCGGTGAGCTTGGTATTGTTCAGGTAAGCCTCAATCTCTTCTAAGGCCCCTTTTGCCTGCTGTACACCCGCTGCTGCCTGTTGTACATCCAACTCGCGAAGTCCTACTTGCCCTTTTCCGGCTACTGCTTGCTGATACGCAGCTTTCGCTTGCTCCCATTGAGCTTTTGCCGCATCAATCGCTTCTTTGCGTGAACCGGATTGGGCCATGCGCAGTTGTTCTTCCGCAGCAGAGAACTCAGCTGCGGCCTTGTCGAACTGCATTTGCGCTTCTTCCACTTTTGTCTTCGGCACGGCCCCTTCAGCAAATAGCTGATTGGTCCGGGTCAGCTGCAGCTGGGCAACTTCTTTTGCCGTTTTCGCCGCAGTCAGTTTTGCTTTCAGCTGGGTTATCTCTTCGGGACGCGCCCCATTTACATTTGCCTCGTATTGCGCTTTTGCCGCTTGTACGGCTGCCTGTGCTTGCTCGATCTGGGCTTTGCTGGAGTCATCCGTTACGCCAACCCCTCTTTTCGCTTGCTCCCACTTCGCTTGCGCCAATTGATAAGCTGCCAGCGCCTGTTCCTTTTTTGCCAGCAGCTCCTCGTTATTCAAGGTGGCGATCGGTTGTCCAGCTGTTACCGTATCCCCTTCTTTGACCAAGATTTCCGCAATCGAGCCGCCTGTTTTGAAAGCGAGATCGACCTCTGTCCCTTCAACGACGCCAGCTCGCTGTTCCGCTACCAGAGCTGCACTATTGGCACCTGGCATCAGCAAATAGCCGCCCACCAGCACGATACTGACTAAAAAACCTCCAACGCCCATCCACGAACGTTTATTCATGTTGATCCTCTCCTTTATCAATGTTTATCCCTAGCGCTCTTGCGCACAATATGAGAAGGGTGTGTCTTGTTTCTGGTGTGTAAACTGGCTCATCGCGAAACATTTTCCGCAACACAGTCAAGCCCACCATGCCAAACAGGGAAGAGGCCACAGTCCTTACCTCCAGGTCTGCCTGCAGACGCCCCTGTTGCTGCAACTCAGTAAAAAAGGCTTCCATCGTCTGGAAATAGTCAGTGAGTAAGGTGCCAATCAGGCGATCTCGTTGACCGTCACCAGAGATGCTTAACAGAAGCAGACACAACTCTCGGTTGTCGGCAAAAAAGCGAAGATGCTCATCCAGTACTTTAAAGATACGTTCGGATAAGCTTTTGCTCTGATCACGCATCGCAGCTGTAACCGATTCAATCAGCATCTCTACACCCTTTTGGTTGACATAGACAAACAGCTCTTCTTTGGTCTTGAAGTGATAATAGAGTGTTCCCTTTGCTACATTGGCCGTTTCGGCGATTGTATCCATTGTTGTTTCGCTATATCCATTCCGCGAAAACGCTAATAAGGCGCCCTTGGAGATTTGCTCTTTTTTTGAAATTGCCAATGAAATCCACGCCTTTCATCTAAACTGACTGGTCAGTACAAAAGATAGTGTAATCCTCCCGTCAGCATTCGTCAAGCAAAAGAAAAAAATAATGTCCACGCTTGCCGTTCTCCGGCTAAGGTGGACATCTAGCGATCAACTGGTAAGGTTATAACCCTTGGTTGTATAGCCAATATCATTAAGTAATGCTTTCAGGTCGTCATCGCGTACCGTATCCCCGTTCTTGATACGCTCGTGAACCTCCGCCACTCGGTGGTAAATCGCTGGGTTGGTGGTTACCCAGAGTATATTGTAGCCAGATTGGGCCTGCAAATACTGGCGGATCTCGTTTACAACCTGATTGTGCAACCCATCCGGGCTGTTTTTCACCGTATCATTTGGTTCGATTGGCGTAGAGAGCGTATCAATGCGTGTGTTCATGCGATCGCGCTGAGGAGCGTTGCTCGGAAGTACAGCAAAAACCAAGTTGTCCATATAAGAAATGACCTTCACATCTGCTACGCCGCGCATTTCCTCCACGCGTTGTTCCATCGTCTTGATCAACCGCGGTTCTTTCCGCTCCCTGTTTGCCTGCAAGTACATCTGTGCAGGTCCCATGTCACGATACCGATTCCCGAAAACCTTCGTGCCATAAGAATCATAGTGCTGTGTGAGTTTTCCTCCTCTTTCCGGTTGTTCAGACACTCGTTCTTTGTCAGGTGTTGAGGAGCACCCGGTCAGCGTGAAAGTTATGGCAAGCGCAACCAGTCCGGTAATGGATGTTTTCATGAAAACACCTCCTTCTACCAATAGCTTGGCTTCCGGAGGTGAATTTACACGAGTTAAAGTTTGGTTTTCGAAGGGTTAGTCGCGAACTTCGAAAGTGCCTGTGAATACATCTTCTGCGCCATCAGCTTCTGCTTTGATGGTGAAGTCTTCGATGTCTGGGTCTCCATTGAGATCCAACTCAAAGTCACCTTCATCATTCACGTTTACTTCATATGTTTGTCCATTAAATTCTACAGTTACTTTGTCGGTTTCATCGGAAACGGTACCCTCAATGTGATACGCACCCACTACACCTACAATGTTAAAGGAAGTCGCTTTAATCGAATCTTCATCGATCAACGCTGCTTTGTTTACTGGTTCTTGTGTAGTAGGCTGTGTGTTTGTTTGTTCTTTCGGTTGTTCCGTTGTTGGTTTTTGTGCGACAGGGTTGTCCGTAATTTTAACGGTTTGTGTTGCTTGTTCCCAATCGACTTTATAATCCAACGCTTCCGCGATAAAACGCACAGGAACGACGGTACGTTTGTTCAAGATTTGTGCAGGTACATCCAATGTAATGGTTTCACCATTGCGCTTTGCAATTTTTTGGCTTACTACCAAGCTCACATTGTTGGTACCTTTGACAATCGTTACGGTACGAGTTTTTTCGTTCCAATCAACGGTGAATCCCAAGCCTTCGGCGATTGGACGGATTGGCACCAGTGTACGGCTATTTAAAATCACAGGTTTTTGATCTGGGAATTGAATCGCTTTTTGATTGTATGCTACTTTAATCTCGGCTTGCTTAGCTGGTGCTGCAAAAGCGGCTGCTGGCAGCAAAGCAAGGGTCAAGACCAGTGCCGTCATTTTTTTCCACATTTGTTCTCATCTCTCCTTTTTCGAAAACTAACAACAGTTCCTAATCTACTATATTCAGCTGACAGATTCAAGTTCGATAACTGGATACGTTGGCAAGTCGTGGAGAATTTATATTTGACTGACCGTTACAAAACCCTTATAATGGTATTTGTTCCCAGCAAGAAAAGGGAACATATCCGTATTGTGAAGGGGTGAAGCGTCCATGAGTGCCAGACCTCGTGAATTTAAAGATACAAACGTGATCGATGCTGCCATGGAGGTATTCTGGGAACATGGCTATGAGGGAACTTCAACCGAGAGACTATGTGAGCATACGGGGCTTGGCAAGGGAAGTCTGTACAATGCTTTTGGCAGCAAACACGCACTCTACGAAAAAGCGTTAAAACGTTACCAGGAACTCGGGATCGAAGGACAAGTTGACATTTTGGAACAGCCCGGACCTGTCAAAGACAGATTGCGCTCACTGATGGAGTGGGCCATTGATCAAGATTTCAACGGGGAGGAACGGCGTGGCTGTCTGGCTATAAATGCTGCCATCGAGCGTGGTGGAAAAGACCCGGTAATTGCAAGCTTGGTTAGCGGGCACATCACTCGCCTCGAAAAAGCGCTGAGCCAACTGATCGCTTCAGGTCAACACTCCGGTGAAATTACATCCAACCGCCCAGCTATCGAGCTCGCACGCTCTTTTTTGAGCAGCTATTACGGCCTGCGCGTCCTTGGTAAGGTCGTTGAGGATCGTAAAGTATTGGAAGATGTCGTGGAAGGTACGCTAGCCGTATTGTAAAGTGGCGTTCACGACCATTTTACGAGGCTGGATGCCTACAGATTGCTCACAGGGCAATTTGCGCCTTGTTTTGTACCATTCGCTACAAAATATAGATCAATGGATGAGGAGAGATAAACATGCCTATAGCTGTTTATGTATTAGGTCTTATGATTTTTTCCATGACCACCTCCGAGTTTATGGTGGCCGGGATGATGACTTCCCTATCAGAAGAGTTTAACGTGTCCATCGCAGCCATTGGATACCTCATATCTGCTTACGCTGCTGGAATGATTGTCGGTGGTCCACTGCTGACGATCTGCTTATTGAAGGTCCCGCGCAAACAAGCTTTTCTTACCCTTGCCTTCATCTTCCTGGTTGGTCAGACAATAGGCGCCCTTGCCTCCAGCTATGAATGGATGATGGTGGCGAGGCTGATCACCGGTATATCCTCCGCTGCTTGCTTTGGTGTATCCCTTGCGATTTGTTTTACTCTGGTCAGTCCTGAGTCGTTAGGTCGGGCAGCTTCCGTGGTCCTGGGCGGTTTGATGGTTGCTACTGCAATCGGTCTACCCGCGGCGATGGTGTTCGACCAATATTTCGGATGGAGAGCAAGCTTCTGGGCAGTCGTTGTCCTGGTTCTTGGCTCCGGAGTCTTGGGGCACTTTGTCATTCCTTCGGTACCTCAGACGGAGTCAGTCCGTATACGAGATGAATTGTCGTCCTTTCGCAATAGAGACCTATGGGCTGCGTACGCGACAAGCATGTTGATCATTGGCGCCACTTTTGCAGCTTTCAGCTACTTTTCACCGATACTGACCGACCTGACTGGCTTCCATTCATCAATGGTTCCCCTCCTCTTGGCCATTTACGGTGTGGCTACGGTGATTGGGAATATCATCACGGGCAGGCTCGCTGATCAGTATACCATGCCAATCCTGACGATAGGGCTTATGCTCTTGTCTATTTCTTTAGCCATTTTTGGCCTCTTTCCCCACAACAAGTTGGTTTCCATAATCGGGGTCATTCTCGTAGGTTTGGTTGGTGTGCCAATGAATCCGGCCATGACAACGAGAGTGACGCGTATAGCAAATACCGGATCTCTTGTTACCACCGTACACGGCTCCGTCATTAGTCTCGGTGTCGTCGTCGGTTCTGCTTTGGGGGGATTTACGATTGATAACGGGTTAGGATTACAATCGCCGTTATGGGTCGGCGCGTTGCTAGCTATACTCGGATTGCTTACCTTACTCCCCTTCTTGCGCGAAAAGAAAACCAAGGAAGGGGATGCTCTCGAAATCCAAAAAACGAATCAACCCACTCTTTCCTAAGCGCAGTCATCAAGCATCAAAAAAACCGTTGGGCTCCCAACGGTTATGATTTCAAGATGTATATGGCGGAGGGAGAGGGATTCGAACCCCCGTGGGCTTGCACCCTAACGGTTTTCAAGACCGCCCCGTTATGACCACTTCGGTATCCCTCCGTATATTTTCGACAAGTAGTAATATAGCATAAGCCTG
>DASQNU010000143.1:0-15816 GCA_035644815.1 Bathyarchaeia archaeon
GACATTTCCGGATGAAAAGTGGTGGGAGACTTTTGGCCCCTTATCCTTCTATTGCAAAGAGCCGTGTCGATCAATTGTTTCTTGCCTATACAGGCTATAGCCTGAACCCCAATGCAGCTCCCCAGTACCAGTTTTGGGAGCCGCATGAATTGATCCCGTTGTTGGCGCATATGGACAGAAGCACCGGTCGGTTTGACGGGCAGATGTGGACGGATTTTTTATTTTTGGCATTAGGCATTCTTGATGAGCGTGGAGATGGGAAATATTTGACGAGAAGTGAAACGGCCCCCGCCACCCGTGCGGATTGGGAACGGTACACCGCCGAGCTGTTCGCCTGCAATCGCAATCTGGATGCCCTCTATCAAGCTGTTGCTGCAGTTCCGTATCCCCACGCCAATGTCTGGATTGCCCTCCCCTATCCGAATCCTTCTGTTTTTCCTGACGACGCTCTCCGGCTTGACGCCGTTCTAGATTGGCTCCAATCGTTTCTTGCAACATGGCGGGAAACTCCGTATGAGCGCCGATTATCCCTGCAAGGCTTTTATTGGCTTCAGGAAAGTATTTATTACCAAGGCCCTGAGTATGATGACCGTCTGTTGATTCGTTCGGTGAACCAGGCGATACATCGGCTGAACTTTAGAGGCAAGAAATATCGGACCTTGTGGATTCCTTATCAACTGGCGAATGCCCGTGAAGAATGGGAGCAGCTGGGATTTGACCTGGCTCTGCTGCAACCGAACTACTATTTCAATCCGGAACGCAAACTCGAGACGGCGGCAGCTGAGGCTTATGCCAACGGCCAGGGCTTCGAGATGGAGCTGGATTTAGCGGTTACCTATGATGAAGCAAAGCGGGCGCGCTTCATCGAATACATGAATCTAGGTGCTACCGGCGGGTATGATGCTGCGGGAAATTATTTCGGTCCCTACATGCTGGAATCCCCCTTGGGGTGGTATACGGGTGGCTGGTATCTCGGTAAAAACGGCAGGAAGCAATCCATTGTCAGCCTGTACCAAAATAACGACCCGCTTTATGATCAGATCTATTCCTTTCTTAATGGTACCTATCCGAAAAGTGTAACACCCTGATGGCAATGGCCGGTTCTATTCCCCTGAACCGGCCTTGGCTTTTTTTTGACGGCAAATTGGCTCTTTTAAAAATGTTCCGTCAATCGTATAGTGAATAGAAACAAACCAGCACAAAGAGGCGATTTGATGGGGAGGAAACCGATTTATCACAAAGTATATCAACAATTGCACTATCAAATATTAAGTGGCGAACGTCCGATTGGCTCCCAAATGCCGCCGGAGCGAAAACTGGCTGAGGAGATGGGTGTGAGCCGCAATACCATCGTCAGGGCCTATAGCGAGCTGGAAGCGGAAGGATTTATCGCTGGACGTGTCGGAAGCGGCCGCTATGTGTTGCCTCTCCCCCCTGCGACGTCCATAACCAGGATCGACTGGCAGAGTCTTCAGCAAATGGACAGTGTACTCAACTATCCTTCTCACATGGCTGATCTGTTAGCCGTCTCGGTTAAGCGACCAGATACCATCAACCTCGCCCATGGGACCGGAGGAAAGCATACCGTCCCCTCATCAGGCTTTCTGGAACACCTGCAGACCGCTTCCCGTCAGCTCGATGTGTTTTACTTTACCTCTGTCCAAGGGCTGCCAACATTGCGTGAACAAATTGTCCGCTGGATGAACATCGAAAACATCGCGTCCGCCGAGCAAGTCCTCGTGACAAGCGGATCACAGGAAGCTCTCTATACGATCGCGAGACTGCTTGCCAAGCCAGGCGATGCAGTGGTGACGGAAATGCCTACCTATTTCGGTTCCTTGCAGCTGTTTCAATCATTAGGCATGCGGATCATTCCGATTCCCATCGATGAACACGGCATGGATGTCGACATTCTGGATTCAGTGTTGGCCCGCTACCGCCCACGGTTTCTCTACACCGTCCCCACCTTTCACAATCCGACCGGGATTACACTTTCTTTGGCGCGCAGGAAGCAACTGTTAGCCTTAAGCAAGAAACATCAGATTCCGATCGTAGAGGACGACGCTTATCGCCATCTGCATCTGGAGAACGAACCGCCTCCTTCCCTGCTGGAACTGGATACGGCCGGACATGTCATTTATCTCAATACCTTTTCCAAGCTGCTGCTTCCCGGCCTTCGTGTAGGCTGGATAGCAGCACCTCGTCCAATGATCAGCCTGCTGACACGGTTAAAGGAGCTGTCCATCACGACGAATACGCTGGGGCAATCAGCGTTAGCATCGTTTCTGCAGGCAGGTGCGCTTGCTCCTCATTTGCAGCATGCCCGCAGCCTTTACCGGACACAGGCAGAAGCGATGGAAAGCTATTTGCAAGAGTGGACCTCCTATGGATGCTCTTACCGCAAGCCTTGTGGCGGTTTTTACTATTGGGTCTCTCTTCCCGAAAAAATCAATGCCCGGGCCTTGATGATTGCTTGCCAGAAGCGAGGAGTCTCCATTACGTGTGGCGATATGTTCCTGCTGCGCGAGACCGACCAGCGCTATATTCGTCTCTGCTATACGCATGAGCCTGTGGAGCAAATAGAAAAAGGCATGGCCATTCTTACAGAGGTTTTACGAAAGGAGCTTTCCTCATGAACAAGCAATCGCGGCATTCCTTCGCTCAGGGAGTGATCGACTCGTTGCCCATATCGGTCAGTATCATCCTGTTCGGCGCTATTTTCGGGCTATTGTCCATGCAGACCGGACTGTCCGTCTGGGAAAGTCTGGCGATGTCACTCATCGTCTATGCGGGCTCTGCCCAATTCACTGCGCTGTCCATGCTCGCCGATCAAGCCAATCTGTTTGCCATTATTCTCGCAACCTTTTTGCTGAACTCTCGCCATTTTTTGATGGGGTTGTCCATGGCACCGCATTATCAAGCATTCAGTCCTTTGCAGGTCAATATCATGGCCTTTTTCCTGACCGATGAACAATATGCAATCACGCTCAATCGGTTTCGTAATCATTCTAGCGATATGCCTTACATCGTCGCGGTCAGTCTCTCTCTCTATGTCGCCTGGTGCGGCGGGACGCTTTTGGGTACAGCAGCCGGACAATGGATTCCCGATCCGGAATCGCTTGGCCTCGGGTTCAGCTTTACCGCCATGTTTTTGGCATTGGCCTACTATCAACTTTATTCACCGGTGCGGATTCTGGTCTTTTTGTTGAGTGGTGCGGTTGCTACAGGCTTGGTGCTCCTCCTGCCGACCGGGCTGCATCTCCTCTCTGCCGGTTTGCTGGCATTTTTAGTCGGATATTTTTTGCCTGAGAAAGGAAAAGAGCATGCTGACGGGGAAAATGTTGTACAGGAGGTAGAAAGTGCATGAGTGGAACCACCATCCTTCTATTATATCTCGGCATGGCCGCGGTCACCTACTTGGCCCGACGAGCCTTCCTGCGCTTACCGGGTAATTTCTTCTCTCCTCGTCTGAAAAATGGGCTAGCCTTTATCCCGATTGGTATTTTTGCCGGATTAATTTTCCCTTCGCTTTTTGTTAAGGAAGGCTCACTGGTTTGGCAGCCTGTCTTTTTGATAGCGAGTGTCGTCTGCCTGGCTGCCATGGCTTGGACACGCAATGTATTTGTGAGTTTTGGTTCCGGTCTTGCCCTTGTGGTTGTCATTTCTCTTTTCACCTAAACGCTTAAGCGATAAGAAAGGGGTACGTCATGGATCGCAATAAATTTTCCGAAATCGCCCACCGCGATCATGTTTTTAGCAATCCGATTAATGAAGCCAAACTGATGAGAACCTTCCAGTTTTTGCATCTGCAGGAGGGTGACCGGGTATTGGATATCGGAGCAGGCAAAGGAGAGCTGCTCATCCGTGTTGCCGAACAATTCAAGGCAAAGGCTACCGCGATTGAACTGTATGAAGGCGCGATCGAGGAAGCCAAGCGCAAAGCGGCGGGTCGCCTGGCTCCTGACCAGATTACCTTCCTGAATCAAGATGCGAAGGAAGTCGTTGAATCGCTGGAGGAAGCGGAATTTTCCCTGGGCATCTGCATTGGTTCCACCCACGCGCTTGGCGGTCTTGAGGAAACGCTGCAGGCCTTAAAAAAATGCGTTAAAAAAGGCGGATATATCCTGATTGGAGAAGGCTACTGGAAGCAAAAACCGAGCGCTGATTACTTGCAAGCACTGGGTGCGGACGAATCGGAATTAAAGACCCATGAGGACAACGTCAAGACGGGCGAAGATCTCGGGCTGATCCCCTTGTGGGCTGTTGTTTCCAGCGACGACGATTGGGACGAGTATGAGTGGCTTTATTCGATGTCGATTGAGAATTATTGCTATGAGCATCCGGAAGACCCTGACTGCATCGCGATGCTGGCCCGCATTCGCACGTGGCGCCGCACCTATTTGAAATGGGGACGCGATACGCTCGGCTTCGCCTTGTATCTGTTTCGCCATCAGGGCTAACCCTATTCCCTTGGCTCCCTAAAATTTTTTAGGTTTCCCGCTGATCAGCAACGGGTACTTATTTTACTAAGCGTATGTTTACCAAAAAAGGGGGAAAGACGCGATGAAAGATCTTACCGATAAAAATCTGGAGGGCGACTCCATTCAGTGCATATTGTTTAAAATGGGCAGTGAATATTACGGCTTATCGATCGCGATCGTAAAAGAGATCATTAAGCCTCTCCCGATTACCAAAGTACCGAAATCACCGCCGTTTGTCGAAGGCGTCATCGATTTGCGCGGGCGCATTCTCCCCATCGTCAATATTCGTTCCATGTTCGGGCTTGATCCAGTCCCGCTGACGGAAGACAGTCGTTTTGTCGATCTTCAGCTGGATGGATTAAACATCGGGATTGTGGTAGAAGCAGTGTCCGAGGTCGTTCGAATCGGAGCGAAGCAGATCGAGGCAGCACCTCCGATGATCGCCGGCGTGGAAGGCAAGTTTTTACATGGGATTGCCCGCGTGGAGGACAAGCTGGTTCTCTTATTGGATGTCGAGGAAGTATTTGCTCGATGGATGAAAAAAGAAGCGTAATGCAGAAAATATCAAAAAGGGAACGCCGGTACTCATGCGAGGAGTACGGCGTTCCCTTTTTGAAGTTTACAGCAAACCCTATTCCTGAACAAATCCGGTATACACATGGATGGCATCTCTCAAGAATTCAGCCATCCCCGGCTGCATGGCATCATAATATGCTTTGAACCGTTCATCATCCACATACATCTGGGCAAGGCCGGCATGCGCTTCCTTACTGTAGTCGCTCCAGTAAAAACAGAGCCACTGCCGGTGCAACGAAGCTGCCTTTTGTGCCAAATCGCTTGCCGGATTCCCCCCTTTCATCGCTTGCTCCAAAGTTTCATACATTTCATTTTCGAGATGCTTCACTGCTTCGTACTCTTCTTTGGTCATACGCTTCAGTTTCTCATTGGATTGGTTAACGACCTCATCACCGTATTTTCCACGAATCTCATGGCCGTACTTCTTTTCGTTTTCATCGATCAGCTCTTGCTTGAAACCTTCGAATTTTTCCTGATCCGTCATCGTGATTCTCCCCTCTGTAGAAGCAATGGTTTTTTCCACATTCGCGATGAGCAATTCCAATTGCAATCGCTTGTCAAGAAGGTGTTCACGATGCTCTCTCAACGCTTTGGCTCGGTCAAAGGTTGGCGCGTCTAGGATCTCCTTGATGTTCTCCAAGGTGATGCCCAGTTCCCTGTAAAAGAGGATTTGCTGCAAGCGGTCCACTTCTGCTTGCCCATAGATTCGGTATCCGGAAGAGTTGATTCTGGCCGGCTTCAGAATCCCAATCTCATCATAATACCGAAGTGTCCGAGTGCTGATTCCCGCCATATGACCGAGCTTTTGAATTGTATATTCCATGCGTCCACCTCCTGACACCATTACTGTACACCTTTACGTGTGCGTTAAGGTCAATACCTCTTTTTTGGGGAGAATATGGTTTTTTGTACATACAAAGTGGTGGGGGAAGGGAAGAACGGGCGGGGCTCCGTACTTGCCACACCTGCAAGGGAGTGGGAACTGTCCGGTTCCGCTTGCAAAAACTCCGCACCGTCCCGTTCTTCCCTTCCTCACGTGGCAATTGTTAAAATTCGAACCGTCTAAAAATATAAATCGATTGACTCTTCGCATCAGACTTAGACCCTACGTTAAACCGCCATTAAAGATCCGCTCTTGATTACTGGAAAATTAGTACGTCAATCCGATTTGCATGTACCTATTTCAGTATTCTCTGTTCGTTTAAACACATGATCGGCGTATTCGTGGCTGATCAAATCCGCGATGGGTTCTCCCCCTATCAAATGCTCTTTCACAATACGCGGCGCTTCTTCCAAATTAACCCCTTTGTACCAGATACCTTCCGGATAGACAATGACAACGCACGCATCGACACATCTACCGTTGCAACGCGTTCTTGTCGTATGAATGATATGGTCTGCATGTAGCCGGCTTATTTCACTCCGAATCGCTTGCGTGACTTCTTCTGCGCCTTTTTTCATGCAGCTGCCGCCATTACAGATGAGGACATGATGTTGGGTTTTCGATAAATCCCATGTGGACATATGTATCCCGCTCCTTTTTCATTACTCTTTGATTTGCTCCGGGTATAATCCCTTGGCTAGAGTTTCTAACGCATGGGGTGCACGAATTCCCTCCGCAGCAGCTGACAGTGGCAGTATGATAAACCGCTTGTTTTTGATTGCCGGAAGGTCCGCTAGCTCTTTTTTGGAAAGAAGAAGCTCTTGTTTTTGCGCGGCTGACTGATCGCCATAATCAACAATGACAATCACATCCGGATTCCGATTGACGACCTCTTCCCAACTTACTTCCGCCCAGCCCTTTTGGATATCGTCAAAGATGTTTTTCCCCCTTGCCAGCTTGATCAAATGGGTCATGTAATTATTGGCTGCTGTAAAAGCCTTATCTTCTCCACTGTCGTATACGAATACTTTCAGTGGATTTTTCACCTCTCCGATTTGCTGTGTGGTATGTTCGATATCTTCTTTCATTTTTCCGATCAATTCGTCTGCCCTGGCTTCCACATGAAAGATGCGACCGATATTTCGAATATCCTTGTATACATCTTCCAGAGTTGGAGCCGTCATGTTGGATGATTCCTGAACATAAGTGGCAATCCCCGCTTTGTTCAGCTCCTGAACGGTCCCCAACGTCTTTTCTGTGAAGGCGCTTTTCCAACCCGCGTAGGCAAAATCAGGTTCGGCTGCAATAAACACCTCTTTGGAAGGATACTCCTTGGACAAGATGGGGATGTTGGAGTACGCTTCCCGGAATTCAGGAAGGATCTGGTCATCGAGATACGCGGTGCCCACCATCGAGTCTTGCAGACCTAAAGCGAGCAAGATTTCAGTGGCATGCTGGTTCAGCGTGACAGCTCGCTTCGGCACTTGCGTAAAGGTAATGGGATTTCCCATATTGGTAATGGTAAATGGTTGGTATCCATTTCCATCCGTGGCTGCCTTCTGTGCTGCTTGTTGTCCAGACGTGCTGTCTATTGCCGCTGTCTGATTTACGGTGCTGCCACATGCAGCGAGTATGAGCACCAGGATGAAAGAAAGTGTTCCTAGTAGGATTGACTTACGGTTCCCTATCATGTTTGACGTTCCCTCACATTCTGAAGCAAATTTTCATTCCCAAGAGATGTCCCCAATCCCCTTCATTCTTCGGTCGCAATGTGCCGCGAAAGGTTCGACAAAAAGATAATGTGTGGTTTTCGTGTCACGGGATGAATGGTGATCTCTGTTTCTACACCAAAAACCTCCCGTAACAATTCAGGGGTCATCACTTCCTCCGGTGTTCCCGTAAAAACGACACTGCCGTTTTGTACGACATACAGATAATCACAATACAAAGAAGCGAGGTTCAAGTCATGTAAAGCTGCCAAGACTGTGACGTTCAGGGTTTTGACCAGATCCATCAGCTGCAGTTGATGGCGGATATCCAAATGATTCGTCGGTTCATCCAGCACAATGATCTCCGCCTGCTGGGCAAGGGCCCTGGCAATCAATACTCGCTGCTTTTCACCCCCCGATAAACTCATAAAGCTCCGTGTTGAATACGCGGCCATGTCCACACGTGACAATGCCTGTTTTACAATTGCAGCATCCTCTTCCGTTTCCGATTGAAACAATCGCTTATGGGGAGTGCGTCCCATCAAGACGATTTCCTGAACCGAAAAATCAAAGGTGTGAGCTGATTCTTGACTGACGACTGCCATTCGTTGGAAAACCGAGCGTATCGGCAATCGCTTCACATCCTGGTTATCCAAAAAGACAGTGCCCGTATCCGGTTGCAGTACACGGTAGATCATTTTGAGCAGCGACGACTTTCCGCTCCCATTTGGACCAATCAACCCGACAAATTTTTTATATGGCACCTGCATCGAGATATCTCTCAGGATGGAGGCTTGCCCAATCTCGAATGAAATGTTGTCTACATGTACACTCATTTGTTTCCCCCGTCAGACGTTAATGCTCCGCGCCGAAGAAGCCAAATATAGAAAGGTCCTCCGCATATCGCAGTAATCACGCCAATCGGCAATTCTTCCGGTGCCAGTATCATCCGGGCCAAGACATCTGCCCATACTGACAGCAGCGCTCCGAGCAATGCACTGACAGGAAGTACCCGACGATGATCAGAACCAACCAGAAAACGCGCAATATGCGGAATCATCAGTCCAATAAACCCAATGGAACCGCTTACCGCAACGATCACCCCGGTTAGGAGCGAGATAACGATCATGAGTACTTTACGCAGTGAATCAGTATCAATCCCAAGAGTCTTCGCCGTTTCCTCCCCCGTCAACATCGCGTTCAGGCCGCGATATTGAAAAAGTAAATACGCCAAGCCCATAAGCACTGCACAGCCTGGTATGATCACATACTCCCATCTTGCTCCGGAGAAGCTCCCCATCATCCAAAACATAGCATCCCGAATCCCTTGTTCTTTCGGTGCCATCATGACGATGAAACTGGTGATCGACGACAATATCATGGAAACGGCTATTCCTGCCAAAAGCAGGCGGGAAGTGGTGATGACCCCTGAAACCTGCGCCAGCACATAGACGACAATCATCGAGGCGAAAGCCCCCAGAAAGGCACTGATCGATAATGCAAACTGTCCGAATATCGGCATTGCTCCGAAAATGATGACCAGGACAGCCGCTACAGAGGAACCGGAAGAAACGCCAAGTATGTATGGGTCTGCAAGCGAGTTGCGCAGCAGTGCCTGTATGACCGCTCCTGCCAGGGCAAGTCCGGCTCCTGCCAGTGCCCCCAGAATTACGCGGGGAAACCGGATATCCCAGATGATGTGCTCTTGCGCTTTGCTCCAATCCCTTACGATGGAATGCTCCAGATAGGGAAGATGTGACAGGGCTACCTTCCATACGATGGTAGGTGTCACCTTGACAGGGCCGATCATGACAGCCAGCGTAATGGAAATACAGCTTAGTGCGATCAATAGCAATAGAATGGTTTTTAATGAAAGTTTTCCCCTATGAAGAGTCAGTTTTGATTGAGCGATGGTTGGCAGGATCCGCTTACGCAAAGGGGGGCGAATGGTATCACTCAAGTCGGACACTCCCTCTCATTCGATTTGTGCGTTTCTCAGGAATATTAAAAAGCACATGTACATTTGAAAACTTGGCTTCACCAAGCCTTTGGCGGAGCCTTAGTTGCACTTATGTACAAAAAGCCCCATCTTGGCAGATGGGGCTACGCGTACAAGTAAACAAACGACAAAAAGACAGAAAAAGACATAGTCGCTTACTTCTTCGTACACCTCTCCTCTCCGCGAAGGTTTTTTTGGTGTGGCGGATCTAGGTAGGTCTCCTGGCTTTCCAGATCTACGCGCTCTTTCGTCTTCCCCGTTTGATCAGTCGAGTGACATGTATGAAAGAGAACTCCCTGGTTACAGTGGCGGGACCGCTCGGGATTTTCACCCGATTCCCTGTTACCCCTTGCTCTCACAAGGGCACCTAGTCGCATCGTATGAGATTACCATTCAGTATAAAGAACATGCTCTTTAATGGCAATCTTGATTTCCTTATCAAATCCAAAAGAAAATCCTCCGTTCCCATTCAGGTACGGAGGCTCTTACATTACGCTTACGATTATTCCCGGCCACCACTCTCCAAATAGGAGTAGTTGACCCAGATCATTTCTTCAATGCCCAATATCTCTTTAAACAACTCAACCGAGTCATACAGCATAGAACTTCCCGAGTCCTCGTCATAATCCGTTAGCAGGTGAAGGTCAAACAGCGAGCGCAGCTGGGCAGCCTGTTTATTGCTGACAAGTCTTGTAAAAGCTTGCGGGCGAAAACGAGCGATCCCTTTGGCAATCTCTTGGCGAAAGCGTTCAGAGCGAACCACCTGCTCCAAGATTTCCTCGTACACGACCCGCAATGTTTCACTTTCTGCAAGCTCCTCCACACATTCTACGTGGGGGTTACGACGAAGAAACTCCTTTTCGGCCATCTCAATATCCAGATTATACGGAATGGATGCAGATGAGACCTCACAGGCGCCATCAAACAAACGGAAGCCCCATCCATTTTCTTCCGCGTCATGAAACCAGAGAAGCGGCACATTCT
Organism: Bathyarchaeia archaeon; assembly: GCA_035644815.1. Classification (GTDB taxonomy): domain Bacteria; phylum Bacillota; class Bacilli; order Brevibacillales; family Brevibacillaceae; genus Brevibacillus_F. The sequence continues at coordinate 10,633 of DASQNU010000143.1, forward strand.
GCCCAGACAGCTCCAGCAAAAAGCGCAGCGTCTCCGCTCGTTCCAGCCACTCATCCTGCAAAAAAAAGGCATTCCAATCATCGTTGACATTCTTGTGAAAATACGGTTGCCGTGACTTGGGCAGCGAGCTTAACACTTTCGCTTCATACTTTCGTGGATACAAGACCCCGGTAGTAAACTCACTCATTGAATTCCCACCGCTTTCTCGCAAAGTGACATCATACCAATTGTTTACCCACTCTTGGGCAGACATAAAACCTCGCATGTTACAGTTTATTCACGTGCGCTCAATTATTGCTTATTACGTGGCAGATTGCACAAGCGAGAACGAACTCGTGTGGATAATGGTATGGATGGCACCTTGTGGACGTAGCTCAGAATGGTACAAATGCACCTTGTTCACTTCAAAGCGTGGTCCGGAGTTTGTATGGATGCGGTGGCCCCACTCCTCCAGCGGCAAGGGGTTTCCGTTAGTATGAGGACCGCGCGCCAAGGTAATGTGAGGGCGGTAAGGCTTGCGATCGAAATGTAGGCCATGATGCAATTGAAACCTTTTTCCCAACAACAGGTGCAGCTGTTTTAAAGTATCTACACCGCCATGCAGTCCCATCCACAGCACCCTAGGTTTCTCCGCATTCGGAAAGGCACCCAGATAGCCGGTATTCAACCAAAATGGCGAAATGACTTGACTCACCATGTCCATATCTTGGCGGATCGCAGGCAACAGCTCCTCCTTCACTTCTCCCAGAAAATGCAGCGTTAAATGCAGATTTTGGGTAGGTTGCCAACGATCCGCGCGAATTTCCCGCTTTAATTGGGATTGCACCTCTGTCACATAGCTTGCTACTTCTTGAGGCAAATCCAGGGCTACGAATAGACGCATCGTCTCGGTTCACTCCTTATGTCTTCCTGAGAAAGGGCAAAGGAAACGCCTCCGTTTGCATGAAACGGAAGCGTTTGACTGTGCCTTCCCGAAAGAAGAGCTCGTTCTTCAATTTGGATCTGAGCAACTGGTCAAGCAGCCAACACTTTACCAGTAAGCATGCCCAACACACAGGCACAATATGCATGGAGCTGCCTCGTGTTAGGGTGATAGGTGAAGTTGAGCGTCACTTCTACATGATCAGAGTGGCCCACAGGCGGAACGTTCCAGAACAGATCTACCTCAGAATCCATGATTTCCTCAACACGCCGTTTTTTGTCCTCTACCTCTTCCCCCAGTTCATGGGAGAGTGAAAACCGCATAGTAACCGGAATCGAAGTCCGTTCTTCGTCAGCGTGCCTCGCGCTAGGCAATTTGCCGCGCAAAACGATTAATCCCGCTTCCCCCCATAAAATATATTCCACGGTCGCTTGATGGGGAGCACCAACCTGTAATTCAACGGCTGGTGTCTCTGCCTGTGCGGTAAGGGAAAATTGACTGACCAACTCATGTATTTCATTTTGCAGCGGCTCGATATGGGAAATGATCTGCTCAAAAATTTCAGCATGCGCAAATGGCATGGGGCTCACCTCTTTTTCCGTTTTCTTCAGCCCTTTATCCATTCGCACTTTTTCTTGTCGTATCCTTTCGCGAAAAATGTCTTGTTTTCGCTTATGGATGACAACGTTCGCGCCGCAGACTTTAGCCATATGGATTTGGCGACAGGTCAGACAAGCCAGCCTGTTCAACCAACCGAAGCAGTCTCTGCTGAAACGCTTCATCCAATTCAATGTGGTACAGTTGACCCGCATCATAGCGAAGGATCGGATATGCTCCTCGCTGCAGCGGCGAATCCGGCTTGCTTTCTTCAAAGGATGGGATGACACGGAAAAAACGGGCAAACGGATTCGCCTCTCCATCCGCTGCCTGGATATCCTGAAATAATGAATCCAGCTCCGGCGTGACATAAAGGGAAATGGATTCCTGTTCCTGTCCGGCCCATATCGTGCATGAACTCTCCCTGACCTCGCTTCGCGCATGGCGGCGTACCACCAAAAGAGATTGCTGGAGCGTATTCATCAAGAGCGCTTCTGCCTCCTCCCGCTCCTCTTGTCCCCAGTTTTGAGGATGTCTGAAACGGTATACGGTTCCGCCCTGCAGCAAGATCTCGTCAGTCAAGGCCGAGGCAGGAATCGACAGGAGCTCCCCTTCTTTTACTTCCTCTTCAGCAGTTGCCTGATCCGTCGTATCTTGCTCAAACAAGCGACGCACATAGCCTTCTGCACGCGTTTTTTCCTCCTGCGAAAACGTGATGGTTTCCGAAAAAATATGGAGAATGCGCTGGTCCATGTAGGCAAGATAATGAATCGGTGTCCCCGGTTGCTCGATCATGGTAAGTGCCATGAATCGATCTTCTTCCTTGCTGATATCGAAAGAAAGCGGAAACCCAAGTGGATTTTGCGGGTCCGACAGTGTCCAGATGATGGCCAGCAATTTCTGTTGATACGTTTTAAATTCGATGGAAACCGCATCGCTAGTCGCTTCACTGAAATCTTCCACGTTTTCAAAGACGAGGTATAGCTCGGCCACTCCCTCGCCATTTAGCCGAACAAAATAGGGAAGTCCCTCATCGCCCGCTAATCGATACAAATCCGCAAAGCGTGTTTCCTCCAAAAATTCCCCGACCGTTTCGTGGCCAGGAGAGTGAATGGTTGGATCTGGAACGATCACTGGTCGAAACGGTCCATTCATGACGGATCCGCCTGCGAAAACCATTTGCCTACCTTTGTCAGCAAGCTGCGATCTGTGGCATCAATATGTACAGGCGTAACGGCGATATATCCTTCGTTCACCAGGCGATAATCATCTTCCTCCCGATGCTCCCCTTCTTCCGGATACTTACGGCCAAGCCAATATCCCTCTTCCGCCTTTTGATATTCGTCATGATAGTGATACAACGACAAGACTGCAGGGGCCACTCCCTTGATTTCCTCTGCCGGCAGATGCGGGATATTCACATTCCAAAACACTTCTGCAGGCAGGTCCTTGTCCGCGGCCTGCTGGATAAACCGTTTCAACAGCGGTTGTACAATCGATGAGACCGCGCCGAAGCTTTCTTGCTCCTCCCAGTTGCCATAGGACAGCGCCACCCCTGGGATGCCGTGAATCACCGCTTCACGTGCGCCGCTACAGGTTCCTGAGTAATAAATATCGCGCCCGAGATTATATCCCACATTGATCCCGGAAAAAACAATATCGAACTTTTTCTCTTCAGCGAAAAGCAAATGGTAAGCCGCCTTGACACAGTCAGCAGGATTTCCGTTGATCGCCCATGCTTTTACCGGCAACCCGTAAAATTCGTGAGGCTGCGGGGATAAAGCCTCGCGAAACGTCACCCCGTGCCCCACTCCGCTCCGTTCTTCCGCAGGTGCCACGACGAAAATTTCCAGATCCGGCAGCGTAACCAACGCTTCCGCCAGTCGGCGAATACCTTGCGCATCTATTCCATCATCATTCGTAAGCAAGATTCGTAGCATATTTGGACTCCTCCTCGTCATCTTCCATCTATTGTAACATAGAAGGCCTGACACAAAAATAAAGCCGCCTTTCAGCGAAATGAAAGGCGGTTGTGATTATTCGAAATCGTTATTGCGCAGCTTTCAAGTTCTTGCGTATCCCTCGAACCAGCTTGCGGTTCCCGCTGGCCATTGCTAATGCATACATGCCGGAGATGTGCGCCGCTGCCATTGAGGTTCCGTCCAACACGCGATAGCTGTTGTTCAACCAGGTTGATTTGATCCCGACTCCCGGTGCCGTTACATCAAGACCTCTTCCCCTAGAGCTGAACGAAGCCAGCTTATTATCCTGCGTCAATGCGCCTACAGCTACTACTTCCGGGTATGCGGCGGGATACTCCAGCGCTCCCCCGTTATTTCCGGCCGAAGCTACAAGGACAATGCCTGCTTTGGCAGCACGGCGAACGGCATTGCGCATCGCAAGATTATCGTCACTTGTCCCAAAGCTCATATTGATCACATTCATCCGGTTCTCAATACACCAGTTGATCCCTTCGACGATATCGGAAATAGCAGCGGTGCCATCGGGACCAAATGCCCTTACGTCGTACAGTTCAACCTCAGGGGCAACACCCACGATCCCTTTCTGATTCGCCACAGCAGCGATCGTTCCCGCGACGTGAGTGCCATGTCCATCCATCCCGGAATATCCAAGCCCTCCGTTGGCCGTGATGACGCGTCCTTTGACTTGCCCTCTTAGATCGGAATGACTGCTGGATATGCCCGTATCAATGACAGCAACCTTAATGCCCTTCCCCTTTGTATTGGACCACAGCTGTGGGGCGCCTATCTTCTCAATCCCCCAGGGGATCTCATCCGCCGTTCTGTGCAGTCGTACGGTGACATTTTCCGACACATGATGCTTGCGACTGCCGATCATTTGGCAAAACGATTCATAATCTTCATCTGGCACCAAGAACGTTTCCAATGCCTGCAGATGCTTGGCTCGCTTTTTGAACGTTTCTTCTTTCTCCATGCAGCCTACACAAAAATGAAAGGCTTTCTTCGATGGAAAGGTGATCAGTTTGTACACGCACGTATCCCTCCAGAGAATTTCGACTCTCTTTCATGGTATGTGCGTGGCAAAAGCGGAGAAACAAGGCAACCGCCTATTCTCCGATGATTTCTTCCCAGCGGTTACGCCAAGCGATGCCTTGATGAATCCATTCTTCCACTTCACGCTGCTTTTCTTCGGATATTCCCAAGAGGCACGCGATTCGTTTGATTTCTTGTTCTTCAACCGGCTTCATTTTCCGGTCCACCAATGCAAAGTGATACAATTGGCGCAAAAGCGTCAGTTTCTCCGTCTGGTTCATCAAGATCATTTCAGAGACGATCGACTCCGGTGATTTTGGATGATCAATGTCGTTCATGAGAATTTGTCGCTCTCGAAGGGTGAAATGCTTGCCTTCCACCAATTGATAAATGTGATTGACTTCTTTTTCCCCCATATATCCGTCTGCGTGTCCTACGCAGATCATCAAACGTATCGAAGCAAACAAACTCCGCTTCTCTTTTTCTGTAATCGTCATGCTGAACTCCTCCCACCGTTGTCCTATGTATTACTATTATACGTATAAAAAAGAAAGCGGTTGCACAATTTACACAATCGACACAGATTGAAATTTCAACCTGCATCGACAGCCTGCATTTGCCCTGCTGCCTTGCCCTTTTCGAGCATGACTT
>DASQNU010000144.1:0-6778 GCA_035644815.1 Bathyarchaeia archaeon
CACCAGATCCTTTGCATGGGCAAGCTCCTGTGCCGCATACACCACTCCGCCTTGCAAATGGAATTTCTTTGTATCCATACTGGCCAGCGCCTGTTTGCGCAATTCTTCATCAGGGATATCGCCTGCTCGCTTGTACCAAGACGAATATTCTTTCTCCATGAGGGGCTTAATGTGACGGAACACCCTGTAGAGTAGCTGCCATGGATGACGAATCTCCTTCCCCATTTCGTAGGCGCCTCCTTTGTTATGTATACCCAATCGCTTGTTATGAGATAGCTATATAGTAACATACCTTGTACCTCTCATTCTCTCCAAGCATGTCAATCTAAAAACTTTTTATAGATTTTTATGGGCTTTCATGTAAAAATTATATAATGTACAAATTAGATTAAGAGAACAAAAGGGGGATTTACCGTGAAAAAACGCAGTTTACTTGTTTCACTTGCACTTCTCCTCAGTGTGTCGGTGCTCTCAGCCTGTGGCGCTGGCGGCGGCCAGCAAAACAATGCCGGCGGCGGTGGAGAAGCACAACCACCAGCAGCAGCGAATGATCCGAAACAATTGATCATCGCGACCGGTGGTACTGGCGGTACATACTACCCGCTTGGCGGCGGAATGGCTGATCAAATCACGAAAAACGTGGGAGTGACAGCTACCGCTCAATCGACAGGTGCTTCTGCTGAAAACATGCGCCTCATTCGCGATCAAGGTGCTGACATCGCTTTCACGCAAAGCGATATCGCTGAATACGCGAACAAAGGAACAGCGATGTTCGAGCAAGACGGCAAAATCGAAGCGTTCCAAGCAATCGGCGCTCTCTACAACGAGACCATCCAAATCGTTGTTTCTCCTGACAGCGGCATCAGTACCGTTGCTGATCTGAAAGGCAAACGCGTATCGGTCGGTGCGCCAGGTAGCGGTACCGAGAAGAACGCTGAGCAAATTTTGGAAGCGTATGGCCTGAAATTTGAAGACATTCAACTGCAACGTCTTTCCTTCGCAGACTCTGCGAAAGCGATCCAAGACGGTCAGCTGGATGCAGCTTTCCAAACAGCAGGTACACCAACCGCAGCGATCACTGAGCTCGCGGCTACAAAAGGGGTAAAAATCATCCCGATCGATGCAGACAAAATCGATGCGATCATCGCGAAGTATCCTTTCTATACAAAAACAACGATTCCTGGGAACACGTACCAAACCGTAAGTGAAGAAGTAACTACGGTTGCTGTAAAATCCATGCTTGTCGTACGTTCTGACCTCAGTGAAGATCTCGTTTACAAAGTTACCAAAGCGATCTATGAAAACCTAGATAAGCTGGGTCACGCAAAAGCAAAAGAAATCAAACTGGAAAATGCACTTTCCGGTGTAAGCTTGCCTGTTCACCCAGGTGCTAAAAAGTTCTTTGATGAAAAAGGCGTGAAATAAGCATTCGATGTTCATGCTATCCATAGTAGGAGCAGTAAAAGGGCGGACTGCGTTCCGCCTTTTCTCCTTCTTGGTCGTTGCAGCAGCATTCATCCTCTTTTTACAGATTCCTCTGTCTCCATCATTGGTCATTCGGGATACACGATCTCAACAGATTGTTTGGAGTCATCCAATCAAGGACGGCGACTCGTTCGCGATTCGTTGGATTCATTCCATACATGGCACTCCTATCGTTGAATATTATTTGATTAACCAGCAGCAAATCCAATTGCATGAAATGACCTTTAAGGAGTATGGAATCGGGATGGAAAGCCAGCTTGCTCCAGGGGAACAACTTTTGATCGAGAATGGGGATTTTCGAGTCGTCAACATGAACCGCTTGTTTCCTGCGCTGCATCTGTTTATCGGCCAGGTGCGAGCCAATCATACATTGCTCTTCCAAGGCAAAGAAATCCCGTTTCGCACACTGGATAAGCCCGGTTCTGCCGTTACGATCCAGGTGGAGAAACAATCAACATGGGTAAAGATGGGGGGTTGGTTATGAGCCAACAGAACATGAATCAAAAAGAGATGGAGGAACTCATCGCGAAGTACGATAAGGAATCAGCCTTTCGTCAACTCTCCGGTGTAATGAAATGGGTCTCCTATGGCCTGCTTGTCCTCTTCTCAGTATACCAGCTTGTCAGTACACTGTTTCTTACCTTGCCACCGCAAATTCATCGTCCCATTCACTTGGCGTTTGGTTTGGGACTCGTCTTTCTGCTCTTTCCCGGTCGCGCGAAAGGCAATAACGACAAAATAGGCATTGCCAATATGATTATGTCGATACTGGCAGTCCTGGTCTCTCTGTATTGGGTATTCGACTATGAGGGTTTGGTCCTTCGTACAGGTAATTACACCACCTTGGACTTGGTCATCGGTGGAGTAGCCATTTTGCTTGTTATGGAAGCAGCCCGACGTGTCGTCGGTTTGCCTATCGCTATCATCGCGATTATCTTTTTGCTCTATACGTACTTTGGCCCGTATATGCCAGGATTTTTGGAGCATCGCGGCGTCAATGTTTCGCGGATCATCGGTCATACCTACTTTACATTGGAAGGGATTCTCGGATCTCCAATTGCCGTATCTTCCACGTTTATCTTCCTGTTTATTCTCTTCGGTGCTTTTTTGGAGAAAACAGGGGTAGGCGATTACTTCAATGACCTCTCCCTGGTGATTGCTGGACGCCGCATCGGTGGCCCTGCGAAGGTAGCGGTCTTCTCGAGCGCCCTGCAAGGGACCATCAGCGGCAGCTCGGTTGCCAACGTGGTGACATCCGGTGCGTTTACAATCCCGATGATGAAACGGTTAGGTTACCGTCCTGAATTTGCTGCAGCAGTAGAAGCTTCGTCTTCTACTGGGGGACAAATTATGCCGCCAATCATGGGGGCTGCCGCGTTCTTGATGGCTGAGTTCATTGGCGTGCCTTATTTCGAAATCGCCAAAGCGGCGATCTTGCCTGCTATTCTTTTCTTCGTGGGTATCTGGATCATGACCCACTTCGAAGCAAAGCGTTTGGGACTTCGCGGACTGACACAAGAGGAGCTTCCAGACAAAAAAGAAGTACTGAAAAAGATCTACTTACTCTTGCCGATCTTTATCATCATTGGCGTTCTTAGCATGGGTTACTCTGCGGAAAGATCCGCGGTAATCGGTATCATCTCTTGTATCGTTGTTGGGGCTTTCCGTAAAGAGACGCGGATGGGCTGGAGAGACATCCTTGACGCGTTTGCAGCTGGTGCGCGTACTGCTCTAGGCGTTGTAGCGGCAACCGCTTGTGCGGGTATTATCGTTGGTACCGTCACGTTGACCGGTATTGGTTTGAAGCTGGCAAATGGCTTGCTTGACATGGCTGGCGGCGTTCCAATCCTGGCTCTCTTCTTTACGATGATTGCCTCCCTGATTCTCGGGATGGGAACACCAACTACCGCGAACTACATCATTACCTCTACCATCGCAGCACCTGCGTTGGTGTTGATGGGTGTACCTGATATTGCGGCGCATATGTTTACCTTCTACTTCGGAATTGTGGCGGATATTACTCCACCAGTGGCCCTTGCAGCCTTTGCAGCATCTGGTATCGCCAAATCAAAGCCGATAAAAACAGGGGTAGAGTCGACACGATTATCGATCGCTGCTTTCATGGCCCCTTATATCTTCGTACTATCACCACAGCTATTGTTAATTGATACAACCTGGTACGGAGCACTTTGGATCATGTTTACCTCAACACTGGGCATGATCGGTGTTGGAGCTGGCTTGATCGGATACTGGATGTCGAAACTGAACTGGCTCGAACGAATTCTAGCTTTGGCAGGCGGCGTATGCTGTGTCATTCCTGGAATCACTACCGATATCATTGGATTTGTCCTTCTTGGATTGATCTTTGGCTGGTCACTCTACAAAGCGCGCAATCAAAAACAATTGCAAGCTTCCTAAAAAAAGCCCGGGGCAATGCTCCGGGCTTTTTTCGTTCACTGTTAATTTACACCAATGGCACTGTACGCATTTTTCACGGCTGTAACTTCTGCAGACGAGGCGCCGTACAGATCGGTAGCAGCCTGAATGGCGGCTTGTCTCATGGCAGCAAAATTAGAGGAGGATGTAAGATAACGAGTCAACGCACGGTAGTAAATTTTTTCAGTGGCTTCACGCCCGACACCATTCACTTTTATTCCGTAATGTGTTCCGCCCTGGGCAATCAGGTATGCTGCTTTATTGTTGATGCTAGAGTTGGTGTGAACACCGCCGTTGTCAGCTGTACCCGTATAGCGTTTGCTGTAATGGTCGGGATCGCCAAAGTCTGTAGGATCGGACAGCGAACGAAGGGCATCTCCGGAGCGTACGACGTCTTCACCCATCAGCCAGTCATCACGATCGACCATGGCCCCAAAAATATCAGACATGGATTCGTTCAAAGCACCAGATTCGTTTCGATAGGTCAGATTGGCGGTTCTTTCTGTCACGGCGTGCGCAAGCTCATGGGCTACCACATCGAGGCCGCCTGCTAGCGGATAAAAGGAGCTGCCGCCATCCCCGTAGACCATTTGCGTGCCGATCCAAGCTGCATTGGCCCAATTGGACCCGACATGAACGGAAGAGATAATTTTCGCACCGTTGTTGTCATAAGAATTTCGTCCATGTGTGTTCTTAAAGTAATCGTAGACTTCTTCAGCGTACTTATGGGCATCTACCGCAGAGCCATCTGTGAAATAGTTATTTGTGCTGGAAATGGTAGAGCCAGGCAATCTAGAGGAGTAGTAAGGCTGATTTTTTGCGTCATAGGTTTCGATTCCGTTGCCCCTGCTGGTTCCTTTCAGAATATATGTACCGCTGCTGCTGGTCGTTTCAAAGGTTTTCGTGTCGCCGAAGACGCCCGTTCCCGATCCGGTTGCCTCTTTGATTACATTAAACTTATCAATTACCTTCCCGTTTGTAGCATCGATAAAGTAGTGCCAATAACCAGGCTCAGGGGATGCAAAGGAAGCTTTTACCTCATATGCGAGGTAGAATTTGTTTTTATGTGGATAGACATACAGCTCGGCCTCTGGTTCCATTGCATATTCCTTGATTTTGCCTACTTTCTTCTTCAAGTCTTTTTCCACGATTTCGATCGCATCTTTTTCTTTGAGTTTTGCTTTTTTCGGGATTTTTTTGTCTTCCAAATCCGGAATCACTTGCCCGAAGAACGCCATCACATTTTCATCCTCATCCAAGGCAATTGTCTGATCGGAACCATAGACAGGAATGCCTTCATAGGTCTCAACAAGGCGGAAGTGGTACGTATCCGTTTTCTTGTCGGATTCCTGATCTATGATCTTAAACTTGTCCTTCACATCCCCATCCAGTTGGAAAAGATCTTTCTTCTCTTCCAGATAAGCAAAGACAATCTCTTTTTTGTTCAATCCTTTTGGGGCTTCCCATTTTTCCCCGATAAAGGTGGGTGTCTCGTACTCTTCACTCATGAGCATCTGCGGCTCCTTCTCTTTCCCTTTCGCTTGGATGATTGAGCCGCTAGACAAAATCCCACTGAATGCAACCGAAACGACCAACAACGAAAAACTGACCCTCTTTTTCACTTCAATACCTCCTATATTTTGGAATATTACTACAATTAGATTATTTCAATTAATTTACATTATAGTCAATTTTTAAAATTCCACATTTTTTGACTTCTTTTTCTCTTTGCTGACAGAGAACGATTGGTTTGGAAAAATTACATGTCACATCGCTTCGAAAATATGCTGAAATTGAAATAAAAAAATAGCCAACTTCCGCTTGCGGATGTTGACCAAGGCAAATTATTTAACTAAATTGCTTTAACGTTTTACATTATTACTTTATTACAGAATTACTTAATTACAGAAAAACGCTCCATAAATTATCACTGAAAAAAGCCTATAGACCTTGTCCTTTCGGAACTAAGTCTATAGGCTGCACTTTTTCTTATTCGGTTTCCAGCGTGTTCTCTTGTTCCTGCTCTGACGCGTAACGTGCCAGCACCCCTTTATCCAGATGGGTCCAGCCGTCCTGCTGTTCAATCTTTCTTTCCTTCATCAGCTTGCCCAGTGCCCGTTTAAACGCAGACTTGCTGATACCGAACTTTTCCTTGATCGTTTCCGGAGGCGTATCATCCGTGTATGGCATTGCTCCTCCGCGACCAGCCATATAATCCACCAGCCTGTCCGCATCATCCCCGAACTGCTTTTCCTTGCGCTCACGCATGGAGCCATTCAACCGTCCATCCTCACGCACGTAGGTGATGCGGGCCTTCGTAGTTTGCCCCATACGCAGATGCTCCGTCATTTCTTCCCGGTGAATAAACAAGATGTGCTCATCCTCAGTGAAGAGCAAGGCACCGTTCCCCAGCGTTTTGTAGACCGTTGCTTCTACCCATTTATTGCGCATTTGCGGTTCCGCTGGCCGACTGATGTCCAGAATCGCCTCTTCGTTCGCCGGTCTGGCAACCAAACGCCCGTTTTTATCCCGCTTCATGGTCACGAGCACGTAGTCTTCCGGCTGCGGCCATTCCTCTCTCATTTTCGGCAAATCGTCCACGAACATCAGCAGGTCTTTTCCGATTCCGTTGTCCAAAAACACGCCTAGCTTGAGGTTCACCGATACCACCTCAAGCCAGCCATATTCGCCCAGCTGCACGTGTGGCATACGGGTAGTAGCGGTCAGCCGATCTTCGGAATCAAGGTATAAGAAGACGGTTGCTTGATCACCGACTTCAAACGTTTCATCCGTATCATTTTCGTGTAACAAAATACCGGTACCCTCGTCTTTAAGGAAGTATCCATACTCGACCTTC
>DASQNU010000145.1:0-34306 GCA_035644815.1 Bathyarchaeia archaeon
GTAACAAAATACGTACCTTACTACAAAACCAAATGCTACGATTATCACAAGCATGACAAACATTACGATTCCTCCTCTTCGTCCGGTGGTTATGGTTCCCATGATGGTTACGGCGGTTATGACAGCAGTAGCAGATATTAACTGCAAATAAAAAGCGCCCTCGGGCGCTTTTTACATTTACCGCAACTTTTTCCAGTGATAATCGTAAAAATAAGGAGAAAAACAAAGGAGGCCATCCTATGGAAAGCTACTTGCCTAGCAAAGACGAACGCTTCTGGGCGATGATTGCACACTTATCGGCATTTTCCGGCTTTATAATTCCATTCGGCAATATTCTTGGACCGCTGATCATTTGGTTAGTCAAAAGAGAGGAACTGCCCTTTGTCAATCAGCAAGGGAAGGAAGCGCTCAACTTCGGTATTTCCGTTACGATTTATGCAGCGATCAGTTACATCCTCGTGTTTATTATAGTCGGGGTAGTTGCTTTGATCGCATTGTTCATCTTTTGGTTGGTTGTGGTGATCATCGCGGCTATTCGGACAAATGAAGGAAAGGCATATCGCTATCCGCTCTGCCTCCGATTGGTAAAATAGCTTAGGAAATAGGGTGTCGAATGATTCGGCGCCTATTTCTTTTTGTCTGTGCATTGGTTGAGAAAAAGGAAAGAAAGCTGGGGGCGCGAATTACATAATCAATAGGGAAAGAAATGAAAGCGCTTTTATTGTAAGGCGCTTCAAAAGGGGAGAAGTAAACATGAGTGAAGCAAGTGATAAAACAATTATCACAGAGCTGAAAGATGGGGTCTTTACCATTACCTTGAATCGTCCGAAAGTATTAAATGCGTTAACCCTTGAAATGTTCCATGGCCTTGCCCAGGCGATTTCTCAGGCGGCGGAGGAGCCTCAGGCCCAAATCGTTCATTTGCGCGGAGCGGGCGGTCATTTTTGCTCCGGAGCAGATTTAAGTGTGCTGCACGCGCTGTCTACTCCAGAGGATGCTGATGAAGCCCTTGTCGTCGTCAATGGATTTTTGCAACAGCTGCATACCATGCCCAAACCTGTGATCGCCATCATTTCTGGGGTTGCAGTCGGTGCTGGCTTAAATCTTGCCTTACATGCCGACTTTGTGTTGGCCGCTGAGGATGCAATGCTGCAGGAACCATTTGTTCACATTGGACTGACAACAGATTTTGGCGGGACTTACTTGCTGCCTCGTCTGGTGGGAACCGCACGGGCCAAACGGCTTGCTTTGCTGGGGGAAAAAATCAGCGGGACAGAGGCTGCGCAAATGGGTCTGATCTATAAAGCGGTCCCGGCTGACCAACTGGAGACCGAGGCGGAGGCACTGACGAAAGCGCTGCGTAAACTGCCAAAGAACGCTTTTGCCAAGACCAAGGAAGGGTTGGAGCGAAGCTGGGGTTTCTCGTTGGAGGAGGCGCTGCAATGGGAAAAAAAGGCGCAGCCGGGTTTGATTCTGCAGCCAGAATTTCAAGCGTTGGTGCAAGCCAAGCTGAAAAAATAACACTTATTTTGGCGGGTTATCTTGATTTTTTGACAAAAGGCCATAATACGTACTGAAAAGGCCAACGATAAAAAAGGCAAAAACAGTACCGTAGTCTTGGCTTGAAACCTCATAACTGAGCCATGTTTTTATCCCATACTTGATTGCTAGGTAGACGGCTGCAAAGAGCAGGATTAGCCCATACCCTAGCCATTTTTTGCGCTGTTGCATTTCTTCTCTTTTACGCTTTCCTACATACCGCAAATAGCCAATACCCAAGCCAATAAGGAATATCACGGTAAACAGATAGCGTAATGGGTGATTGTCTACAAAAACCTTGATCAAGGTTGTACAAGACATGAGGCAAAGAATGACGAACGCGGTGCGATAAAAAGTGGTGGAACGTTGTGTCAAGATTCATGCACGTCCTTTCATTGATGATAGAATGCTATCGTAATAAGTATGGCCGGGCGATAATGCACCCGGCCTTTTTGCCCTCCTGCTAACTGCTCTGCGATTGTTTCGAACGCACTGGAATGAAGGAACCCAGTAAAACCATCACCGCACAGCCCGCCAAGACCGAATAAATCCCCCAATGGGCGATCCCGGCGAATATGGTTAGCAGGAGGAGATCGCCAGCAGAGTCAGCAATGGAGAGCAAGGAAAGCGTCGTTGATCTGCTTTGGGAAGGAATGTATTCATTGGCCATCTGAGAATAAATGGGGTATCGGATGACACGTGACAAGCGAACAATCACAAAGGCTAGAGAAGCGGCAAACAGATACGGAGCCATGCTGGCGACCAATAAGGAAATACCGCTTCCGAAACCAGTCCAGAGCAAAAGGTGACGGGCTGAAAAACGCTGAGTTAAAAACCCGATATGGTGGGATAGAAACAGCCCTACAGCAGCTAAAGCCGCATAAAAAAAGCCAAGATACTTTACAGGCAAACCGTTTTCGGTAAGCAAGGGCTGCTCGATTTTGCCGAATATGACCGTGCCTGCGATGAAAATGACGGTAAAATTCAGAAACAAGAAAACCAAGTCAGGTGTGCGGCTAATCACCGTCCATCCATTCTTGATGTGGGCAAACGGATTGTCCCGAAACTTTTCAAAGGTATGCGGATTGACAATCCACAGCAACAAGATGAATTCTATGGCTTGGCAAACGATGTTGAAGCCGATCAAGAGGCTGAACTGTGACTCTGTCAGATCCCGGGCTAGCATCGGACCAAATAAAAACGTCAGAATCATCGGGTAGTAAATGGCCGTGTTGATTTTCCCGAGGACTTGACTCATTGTTTGTTCCTGTTTATGTTCCTTCAGCGTTTCATAAATAAGGGCTTCCTCTGCACCCGAGAAGAACGTGACAGACAATCCCCATAAAATGTTATATAGATAAAGCATGAATGGATCAGGAAAGAGGATCAGGAGAACCTTGTTCAAAAGACCAATCCCCGCACCGACCAGAAATGACGCTTTCGGACCAAAACGATCAGCAAAAGCTCCTGTAGGCACCTCAAAAAGCAAAACGGTAGCGCTCCACGCAAACGTTACCCAAAATACCGCGGAGGCCGACAAACCACGCTCAAAGTAAAAGAGAGTCATGATCGGCTCAAGAAAATTGATGCTGCCGAACAGGGACGTCCAAAATAAAATGCGAATATTTCGCATGGATTTGCGCTGCGTATTCATTTTATGGCAATCCTCCTGTAGCCGCTCGCAGACGACCGATACAGAAGAATTCTATAGGTTATTTATACTGTATCGCTCCTGCATGCAAGCGGTGATTGGCGATAAGAATAGGGTGGTAACGATGTACTGGCACTTGTACATACCTCCTCGAAAAATTTCCATTATTATACTGCTAAGATAGGCGGCTGTCTACTTGATGTGGAAAGATTTTGCGTTGAACAAACGCCAATTCTATGCTAGGATAAAGGTGTTCAAAGTTAGAGCAACTTGTCCTGCGATGTACGTTAGGCCCTTTATATTCTTTAACCGATGATTGTTTCTAGGGAGACTGAACTCTGTGTGATATGCCATGCCCACCTCCTTTTTGGACGCTTGGGACGGCAGAGTCCATGGACGTGTCACCCACCTGCTAGCGCGGGTTAAGGAAACAAGTGGCCAGACGGCAGAGCGGGGTTTTCCTAACCACGACAACCTGGAGCGATACGCTTCAGGTTTTTTTTATATTTCAAGGTATCGTCGTCATCATGAAAAAAGGTTGCCCTATTAACAGGACAACCACGTACATAAAAAGCTTAGTTTTTCTTGAATTTGCTCATAACCTCATCACGCAAGGCAGTCTTTTTTTGAGCAAAAATCATTTCTTCCACGTCTTCTTTTACCTCGGCAAATGATGAGACCTCACGCTTTTCCACGAGAATCACATGGTAGCCGTAATCCGTTTTCACCGGTTTTCCTACTTTTCCAATCTCTTGCGTAAGAGTAGCTTGCTTGAATTCTTCAATCCATTGGGTCACAGTCATATTGGCGTACAGGCCGCCGTTATCCTTGCTGCCAGGGTCAAGGGAAATCTCTTTTGCAAGGGATGCAAACGATTCTCCGCGATCCAAACGTTCGATGACCTTGTTGGCTTCTGCTTCCGTGTTCACGAGAATATGGCGGACGGAGGCGGTTGTAAACTGAGCTTCATGCTGCTCATAAAAGTCTTTCAGCTCATCTTCGTTGGTTTGTTGTTTGACATATTCCAGCGGGAGCAAATCCACCTTGGCAAAATCGCGAATGTCCTGATCCGTAACATTTGCTTTTGCCATGGCTTCTTTCAGCTTGCTCTCCGTACCATAATGCTTCTGAATCGCATATTCCTTGGCGGCGCTCACATAGTTGGCAAGACCCGCATCATTTAGCTTCACTTCATTGCCGGCAATATACTGTACATAGCGCGCGAGGATCAGGTCAGCGTTCGTTCTTTCACTATATTCTTTCGCGTACACGGTCGATTGGTTTCCTAATAGCAGTAAGGCGAATGTGCGCCATTGCTTGTCCAATTCATTTTGCGTAATCGAGATATTGTCGATGGTGCCGTAGATTTTGTTTTGATCGGTAATCGTAATCTTCTGAGTGGAAGCCAGCCAATTCACTTCATAAGACAAAGCCTCCGCAATAAAGCGAAGCGGAACAACGGTTCGCTTATTCAAAATTTTGGCAGGCACATCAAGTGTGATGGGCTGCTGATTGCGTTTGGCAGTTTTTTGGGCGATGGTCAGTTCTACCTGATTGCCCGCTTTGCTAATGGTGACCGTCTGACTTTTCTCATTCCAGCCCACCGTAAAGCCAAGTTTTTCGGCAATCGGGCGAATCGGTACAAGGGTGCGACTATTTTGAATGATCGGCTTT
Source organism: Bathyarchaeia archaeon (assembly GCA_035644815.1). Classification (GTDB taxonomy): domain Bacteria; phylum Bacillota; class Bacilli; order Brevibacillales; family Brevibacillaceae; genus Brevibacillus_F. The sequence continues at coordinate 4,865 of DASQNU010000145.1, forward strand.
TGATCGGGGAAGACGATTGCCTGATTGTTGTAGGTGACCGTGATTCCAGCTGCGGTTGCAACAGAGGAGTGGAGAAAAGTAGTTGCAGTCAAGCAAATTCCTAATGTGAGTAGCGAGAGTCGTTTTGTAAGCATAAGAAGTAGCCAGTCCTTTCGACAGATCTGTATGCGTTCCATTGTATCGCAAAATGGCACCGAGTGCTTGTTGTTTTGCAAAGGGAATCAGAGGAAACGACAAAAAAAACAGAGTGAACCGGAGAATCTCCGACTCAACTCTGTCCTATTGGCTGGAACTGTTTCCGCGATTTTGGCCTTGCTTTTGTTTGTTCCTTTGCCCTTGCCCTTGCCCTTGTTTTTGTCCTTGTCCCTGTCCTTGTCCTTGTCCTTGTCCTTGTCCGTCTCCTTGAGCCACAACGGTGCAGGAGTTTTCGATATCTGTCGTTTGGTGGGCGTCTTGAATGATTTGATACATCTGTAGGAAGGTTGCTTTCTGGCCTTCCGGTATTCCTTTAATTCGGACCGTCATTTCTTGCGGTCCTTGCTGCTGTTGTTGTTGCTGCTGCTGCTGCTGACCATTCGGATTCTGGTCACTGCCGCTGCCAATCAGCAGACTGAAAAAATCGGAAGGAGATCCGCCGCCGTCTTGCTGTTGATCCTGCTGTTGTTGGTCTTGCTGCTGATTCTGGTTGTTGTTTTGCTGCTGATTTTGACCTTGCTGTTGTTGCTCCGGTTCAAACAAGATGTTGAACTCATTCAAATCGGTTTGGACAATTCCGATGACATTCATACAAATCCCCCATTGTCTGGAAAGTGTCGTTATCCTGGCTGCCTGGTATGATCGATACTCAGCCGTAAGAGATAGCTATGATAAAAGTATTCGAAAACAGACAACACAAAAGAAGTAAGAAAAATTCCAGTCAATCGAAAAGGCTGCCCAAAGACAAGGCAGGCTATCCACAAAAGGGAAAAGGTGAGCAGAAAATCTGCTGTCGTGGCAAATGTATTGTTGGTCTGTGGCAAGATGACCCTGTCACCCAAAGCATAGCTGAATAGAGTAAGAATCACGGCCGTGCCCACAGCAAAAGGGAGGGTAGTGCCAGACCAGATCAAACCTGGAATGACAAGTATACCATTGCCAATCAATTTCCAAAGAAGCTTCAAGCTATCCTCGCCTCCGTCCAAGCGCATCCAAATTGGAATACATATATAGTATGGACGAAGGCAAATGAGCTATGCGTTTTTTTCCTCTCCGCTTGGTCGGTTTCTTTTCAGTTGCTCAACTAATTCTTCGTTGGGGGTGATATATAGGGTTCGTTGCTGATCATAGATCACAAAGCCTGGTTTGGCTCCGCTTGGTTTTTTCACATGTTTGACCAAGGTATAGTCTACCGGCACTTGGCTTCCGTTCTTGGCCTTGCTAAAGAAAGCAGCAAGAGCAGCGGCTTCCAGCAAGGTCTCTTCAGCGTACTCGCGACTGCGGATTACAACGTGCGAACCGGGTATATCCTTCGTATGCAGCCAGGTCTCATTGGGGAGAGCCAGCTTGTTGGTCAAGTAGTCGTTTTGCTTGTTGTTTTTTCCGACAAGCAACGGGATGCCCTCTGAGGAGTAATATAAGTCCAGGTCAATGCGTTGTTCTTTTTTCTTCTTTGCTGTCCGTTTGGCCCGATTGCGAACATAGCCTTGCTCCACCATTTCTTCCCGGATTTCCTCGGCTTCTTGCAGGCTGGCGTGATCCAGCTGGACCAAAAGACCATCCAGATAAACAATCTCTTCTTTGGCATGTTCGATTTGCTCCGTCACGATTTGGATACTGCTTTTCGCCTTGTTATACCGTTTGTAATAGGCTTGCAGATTTTCAGACGGTGTTTTCAATGGATCGAGCGGGATTGTAATCATCGGTGCGGCTTCATCATACCAGTTAACGGTGACGAGCTCTTTGTCCCCGCGTTTGATCGTGTGCATGTTGGCCGTGATCAATTCGCCATAGAGTCTGTAACGTTCCGCTTCCTTGGCATCTTCTAATGTCTGAAGCAGCTTCTCGATTTTCTTTTCGTTTTTATTTCGCTCGGTCGTGACGATCCGGATCAAGTCATGCACCTTTTGTTTGACCACGTCACGCATGGACTTGACTGCGTAGTAGGCTTGGAGACATTCACTGGCACTGGCGTATTGCTTGGCGGCAGCATTGGTAAACTGGGTGAGCTGGATCACGGAAAAGACCGTTTTCTCTTTATTCTCCACGATATTCGGTAGATAGCGATGCTCGCGGATATCCTTCATCACGGAGGAAAAATTCGACCACAGCTGATCGCGTGTCGCAAGCCCGGCACGGTGGACAATTTCCTTTGCAACTAAGGGGCTGACCCCGCTGAAAGCGTCGACGATCTGCTTATCCCATTTTCCGCTGTTCCAATCAAAGGAATGGATAAAATCCTGTTGGGTGACAGTAAGTGGATTGCGTTTGTTCTGTGCGGGAGGGTGCACATAAGTTCTGCCGGGCAGCACCTGCCGATATTGACTGACAGCGGCTGACACATGCTGGATGCTATCGAGAATCATGCCCGACTCAGGGTCCTGCAAAATGATGTTGCTGTGCCTGCCCATGATCTCCACGATGATCCGTTTGCGGGAGGTATCGCCGAGTTCATCACGCGAGCGTACGTCCATGTGCATGATGCGTTCCATCTCCACTTGTCGGATCGATTCGATCACGGCGCCTTCACAATGCTTGCGCAGCAGCATGCAAAACATCGGAGCTTCCTGCGGATTGACGAGTTCCTCGGTAGTCAGATGCAGCCGTGGATAAGTCGGATTGGCGGATATCAGCAGCTTTGTATTTTCACCCTGTGCGCGGACATGAAGGACAATGTCCGTAGAGTGGGGTTGATGTATTTTTGAAATGCGGCTGCCGACAAGCTTTTGCAGCTCATCCACAACCGCACGCATGACAATTCCGTCAAAAGACACGATTTTTCACCTCTACAATTCCATAACATAACTGATCAACCTGTTTGATCATATTGTTTCAGTCTACCATATAATAAGAAGATTGCCCAAGAAATAAGGATATCAGCGGTGCATTGGTTGACACTGCCAATGTTTGTCTCCTATAATAAGTTAACGATTTTATGTCCTTGGAAGTGGTACGAATGATCCGAAGCATGACGGGTTACGGCAGAAGCGAAACAGCACGCGGACCCTTGCGACTTATAGTAGAAATGCGTGCGGTGAATCATCGTTATTGTGAAATTGCCGCTCGTTTACCCAAAGCATGGGGAATGCTTGAGGATCGAGTGAAAAAGATCGTTGCCCACAGCGTTCGACGCGGACGGGTGGAAGTAACCGTTACGATGGAACGCAGTGATGAGCAGACTGGCGATCTTCAGCTTGATTGGTCACTGGCTGATCAATACATACAGACCATCCGTCACATTCAAACTCGATATTCCTTGCCGGATACATTTGCGGCCAAAGATTTGCTGACACTTCCGGGCATTCTCCAATCTGCTGACAGATTGGTTGCGGCCGTTGAAGATATGGAAGAGTGGGTGGCGTCAGCCGTGCAAGCTGCGGTTGATGATCTCCTTCTGATGAAGAAGCGGGAGGGAGAAAAGCTCTCTCAAGATTTGGCACAGCGTCTTTCCATGCTTGAGACATGGACCAATGAGATTCGTGAGTTGGTTCCAGCGTCGATGAAAGATTTTCGCCAGCGTTTGCAGCAACGCGTGACGCAGGTAGTGGAGATGACACCCTTCGAGCTAGACGAACAACGACTGGCACAGGAGATTGTTTTATTTGCGGATCGTTCCGATATCACGGAAGAAACAACTCGTTTGATCAGTCATTGTACCCAGTTTTCTGAACAGCTCACGAATCAGGAGGCAGTGGGGCGCAAACTTGACTTTTTGCTGCAAGAGATGAACCGTGAAGCAAATACGATTGCGTCAAAAGCCAATTACTTGCCAATCCAGCGTCTGGCGGTGGAAATCAAGACAGAGTTAGAGAAGATGAGGGAGCAAGTTCAGAACATCGAGTAGAAAGAAAGGATGAACTGGGCAAAATGGCTATTAAACTGATTAACATTGGATTCGGAAATATTGTAAATGCGAATCGCATCATTTCCATTGTAAGTCCGGAATCTGCACCAATTAAACGGATTATTCAAGAAGCGCGAGATCGCAGCATGCTGGTCGACGCCACCTATGGCCGTCGCACCCGTGCCGTTATCATTACAGACAGCGATCACGTCATTTTGTCAGCGGTGCAACCAGAAACAGTGGCACAGCGATTGAGCAACAAGGATGACGAGTCTGACGAATAGAGTAGGAGTTGAATAAGTAAGATGGATAGCGACAACGGACTCCTCTTGGTTCTTTCGGGACCATCCGGCGTAGGAAAAGGTACCGTGTGCAAAGCACTTCGCGAACGGATGAACGAAATTGTTTACTCTGTTTCAGCCACGACACGTCAACCGCGTGCTGGTGAAATCGATGGCGTAAACTATTTCTTCAAGAGTAAAGAAGAGTTCCAGAAAATGATTGAAGAAGACCAGCTGCTTGAATGGGCAGAATACGTAGGGAATTACTACGGGACTCCACGTCGTTTTGTAGAAGAAACATTGGCGAGTGGTCGAGATGTGATTCTGGAAATTGAAGTTCAGGGAGCCCTTCAAGTAAAGGAGAAGTTCCCGCAAGGCATTTTTCTCTTCCTCGCTCCACCAGATCTGACCGAGCTGCAAAATCGCATTGTCGGACGGGGAACGGAGACAGAAGAATCGATTCGCAACCGGATGGCAATGGCCAAAGCCGAAATCGAGCTGATGGACAAATATGACTACGTGGTAGTCAACGATGTCATCGACACGGCATGTGAGAAAATCAGGGCCATTATCACAGCCGAGCATCTGAAAAAGGAACGGCAAATTCATAAATTCCGCAAATGGATCAAGGAGGTATAACTCATGCTCTATCCTTCAATTGACAAGCTGGTTGATCGTGTAGGAAGCAAATATACACTGGTGACGGTGGCATCTAAACGCGCCCGCCAACTTCGTGAAAACAGCACCATGCAGGTAGAAAGACCAAGAGCCAAAAAGCATGTGGGTCACGCTTTGGAAGAACTGATTGGTGAAAAGCTGCACTACGAGAATCAAGAAAAACGAAAGTAACAGATAGTTAGCCGTTTGCAACAACCTCGACGCAGGTTGTTTTTTTTCGGTTGCAACGAAGGCTTGGAAAGCCATGCAATAAAGAGAGGGGGATTCTGGTCATGCAGCCACTTTCAGGCAAAACCATAGTGCTAGGGGTCTCAGGGGGGATTGCCGCTTATAAGGCGGCAGCCTTGACAAGCAAACTGACACAGGCAGGTGCCAGCGTTTATGTCATGATGACGGCGAATGCGATGCGGTTTGTCCAGCCACTCACCTTTCAGGCGTTGTCACATCTGCCTGTGTATACAGACATTTTTGAAGAACCGGATCCACATGTGATTTCCCATATCGATTTGGCAGATCGTGCTGACTTGATCATTCTTGCACCAGCTACTGCCAACCTGATCGGAAAGCTGGCGAATGGGATCGCGGATGATATGCTTACCACGACATTGCTGGCTACCAAAGCACCGGTCATGATTGCGCCGGCAATGAATGTCAATATGTATGATCATCCGGCGGTGGTCGCGAATATGAAGAAGCTGGGAACATATGGCTATCGCTTTATCGAACCAGGTGTCGGGCTGCTTGCGTGCGGATGGGTCGGCAAAGGCCGGCTGGCAGAACCAGAAGAGATCGTTGCGGTCGTACAGGAATTCTTTTCTTCTACGGAGCAAGAGCAAAAACCGACGCGCGATCTAGCGGGCAAACGGGTATTGATCACAGCTGGTCCCACCCGTGAAAAGATTGACCCTGTCCGCTATATCTCGAATCATTCTTCCGGGAAAATGGGTTATGCGCTTGCCGAGGCAGCGCGGGATCGGGGAGCTGAGGTCATCTTGGTGAGCGGTCCGACGGCATTGCCACGTCCGGAAGGGGTGCAGTTTGTTCCGGTGGAGTCTGTACAGGAAATGTATGACGAGGTCGTGACTCGCTATCCGGATTGTGACATTGTCATCAAGGCAGCGGCCGTCTCCGACTATCGACCAGTCAATCGGCATGTACATAAACTAAAGAAGACAGAGGGTCCCCTCCAGCTAGAATTGGAGAAGGCGCCCGATATCCTGCAGTCGCTGGGCCAGAAAAAAACAAGCCAGTACTTGGTTGGCTTCGCAGCGGAAACCCGTGATGTGATCAAATACGCTCGCGAAAAATTGATCCGGAAGCAGGCAGATATGATTGTAGCCAATGATGTTCTGGCTGAGGGCGCCGGGATGGGAACGGATACGAACATCGTGACGCTGGTGACCGAGAAAGAGGACATCACCCTTCCAATAATGAGCAAGCGCGATGTGGCCGATCGGATCTTTGACGCGATTTTGCAAAATTTGGTGGATGAAGGCAAATGATCATCGCAAAGGTTATCGTGGATGTGCCGGCTTCCCGTACCAATCGGCCGTTTGATTATCTCGTGCCGGACTGGCTGCAGCCAATCACGGCGGTAGGCAGTAGGGTGATCGTTCCATTTGGTCCGCGAAAACTACAGGGCTATGTGATTGAAATTGGGGAAATCGAGGACCAGGAAGCGTTAGGTGATCCGAAAAAGCTGAAGGAAATCTTGCAGGTCCAAGACGATGTTCCCCCACTGACCCCTGACCTGATTCGGATGGCCGAATGGATGAGCAAGCAGTATCTCTGCCCGTGGGTGATGGCGTTGCAAGCGATGCTGCCGGCTGTGCTAAAGGGAAAAAGCGAAAAGATTCTGGTGCTTGCCGGGCAAATTGAACATGAGATTATCGAGCGCTCGCCGCTCTTGAGCGAAATTCATGCAAGAGGTGCGTTACCGCTGGCAGATATAGACAGCAAATATACAGACGAAGCTTCGCTGATCCCAGGTTGGATTAAGGCGGGATGGTTGGCCACGGAGTATCAGGTAAAAGACCGGGTTACCCATAAAATGATTTCCTATGCAAAGCTCCTGGTGGACGTCGAGGAGGTTGAGGAGATCGTTGCAGCCATGCCAGCCCGTGCAGAGCAAATGAAGCGCGTCCTGAGACACCTGGCATTGTTTGGTGGAGAACCGATCCCGGTCAAGGAATTGCTGGAGGAAGTAGGAATCACGCGTAGTCCTTTGAAGAGCTTGGTGCAAAAAGGGCTGATCAGTCTCGATGAAATCGAAGTGTACCGGGACCCGTATGCCAATAGAAGGTTTAAACAAGCGGTGAAGCATCCGTTTACGGAACAACAGCAGACGATCTGGGAACCGATCGAAGCATCCATCGAAAAGCAGGAGTTTGCCTCCTTTTTACTGCATGGCGTGACCGGCAGCGGGAAAACCGAGGTATATATGGAAGCAATCGAGCGCACGTTGGCCAAGGGACGAGAAGCGATCTTCCTCGTGCCGGAAATATCGCTCACCCCGCAAATGGTGGAGAGATTCAAAGGCCGCTTCGGTAACAGGGTGGCCGTCCTGCACAGTGCCTTGTCACAAGGGGAACGCTATGATGAGTGGCGCAAGATTTTGCATCAACAGGTGCAAGTCGTCGTGGGTGCTCGCTCTGCTGTCTTTGCCCCGTTTCACAAGCTGGGCTTGATCGTCATCGATGAGGAGCATGAATCCTCGTATAAACAAGAGGAGACTCCGCGCTATCATGCGAGGGATGCTGCGCTTTGGCGGGCCAAGGAGACGGGAAGTGTCCTGATCATGGGCAGCGCCACACCTGCCTTGGAGACGTATGCACTGGCAACAAGGGGCCGTTACCAGTTGCTGACGATGAGCGAGCGTGTCGGAAACCGGCCTCTTCCGAAGGTTCATGTGGTGGATATGCGCGAGGAGCTGCGGACCGAAAATCGCTCGATGTTTAGCCGCACCTTGTTTTCGATGATGGAGGATCGTTTGCAAAAGCAGGAGCAAATGGTTATTTTCCTGAACAGACGCGGTTTTTCCACCTTTGTGATGTGTCGTTCCTGCGGATATACGCTGCGATGCATCCACTGTGATATTTCATTAACCTATCATAAGACCAACCATACAGCTCGCTGCCATTATTGCGGATATACGATCCGACAGCCTGATCATTGTCCGGAGTGCCAAAGTGAACATATTCGCTACTTTGGAACAGGTACACAAAAAGTAGAGGAAGAGCTCGCCCGCCTCTTCCCAGGGATTCGGGTGATTCGCATGGATGTGGATACCACATCGCGAAAAGGCGCCCATGAAGAGTTGCTGGGACGTTTCCGCGCAGGCCAAGGGGATGTCCTCCTGGGTACGCAAATGATTGCAAAGGGGCTTGACTTCCCGCGGGTGACGCTGGTTGGTGTCATCGCTGCTGATACATCTCTTTGGCTGCCGGATTTTCGGGCAGCGGAAAAAACGTTCCAGCTGCTAACGCAAGTAGGCGGCAGGGCAGGACGCCACGAGTTGCCTGGTGATGTAGTGATCCAGACCTATACACCGGAGCATTACAGCATCCGCTATGCGACGAAGCACGACTATCCTGCTTTTTATCAGGAGGAAATGCTGCATCGCCGGCAAACCGGCTATCCGCCTTACTACCGCTTGGTGCTGATCACGTTCTCGCATGAGGATGTGCCTGTTGTGATTCGGGCGGCGGAGCAGGTATCGGAATATCTGCGGCCGCGCTTGGCTGAAACGACGCTGGTGCTGGGGCCTGTCGCCTCGCCAATCGCTAAGGTGAAGGATAGATTTCGCTTTCAGATCATGTTAAAATACCGTGACGAACCAGAATTGGCAGATCTTTTAGGCCGTATGTCCACACAGGTCGATCCATGGATGAAGCAACATCAGGTGAGTATGACCATCGACATGGACCCTCAGATTCTGTTATAAGGTTTCACATACAAGGGAGGACAACATAAATGGCAATTCGTACAATTGTAAAACATCCAGATGCGGTTTTACGAGAAAAGGCAATTACGGTAACCAAGTTCAACGCAAATTTGCATAAACTTCTCGATGACATGGCAGACACGATGTATGACGCAGACGGAGTAGGGCTGGCAGCGCCCCAAGTAGGCATCTCCAAACGGGTAATCGTGATGGATTGCGGAGACGGTCTGATCGAGATGGTGAATCCGGAAATTATTGCGCATGAAGGGGAACAATTTGATTATCCGGAAGGCTGCCTGAGCATTCCTGGGCTGCGCGGAGATGTTCGCCGTCACAAATGGATTAAGCTGCGTGCGCAAGACCGCGATGGCAATGTATTTGAAATGGAAGCGGATGATTTGCTGTCCCGCTGCGCTCAGCATGAAATTGATCACTTGAACGGGGTATTGTTCATCGATATCGCGGATCGCGTATATCAGGTCAAGCCAGGCGAGGAGGAATAATCAATGAAAGACGCCCGCATCCTGTTCATGGGCACACCCGATTTTGCTGTTGCCAGCCTGGAAGCATTGGTTGCGGGCGGCTACAACGTCATCGCGGTAGTGACCCAACCGGATCGTCCTGTTGGCCGAAAGCAAGTTTTAACCGCACCGCCTGTAAAAGAAGCGGCATTGCGGCACGGACTGCCCGTTTACCAGCCGGAGAAGATCAAAGCACCAGATGCGCTGGATGAGGTCCTTGGACTTCAGCCTGAGTTGATCGTCACAGCAGCATATGGGCAAATCCTGCCAAAACGACTGCTGGATGCACCGAAATTTGGCTGTATCAATGTACATGCCTCCCTGTTGCCAAAATACCGGGGAGGAGCTCCGATACATAAGAGTATTGTAGATGGGGAAAAAGAGACAGGCGTGACCATCATGTATATGGTGGAAGCGCTGGATGCCGGAGATATGCTGTCCAAGGTCGTAGTACCAATCGAGCACAAAGATACCGTGGGAACCATGCACGACAAGCTCGCTGCAGCCGGTTCCAAGCTATTGATAGATACACTACCCGAGCTCTTGGCAGGGAATATCACGGCCATCCCGCAAAATCATGAAGAGGCTACCTTTGCACCGAATATCAAACGGGAAGACGAACGCATCGATTGGGGCAAATCAGCCGAACAGATCTACAATCAAGTCCGTGGACTCAATCCATGGCCTGTAGCTTTCACGAATTTTGAAGGAAAGGTCTGGAAGCTGTGGTGGACAGAGCTGATTTCCACGGACGGCGTTCACGGAGAGCCCGGCACCATTATCGCCCGTGAAGCTGACGGTATCATCGTTGCATGCGGTACAGGCACGGTGAAAATCACGGAATTGCAGCCAGAGGGGAAAAAGCGCATGAGCATGCGTGATTTCTTGCAAGGTGCTGGCGCGACCATTCAAATTGGAACAAAGGTAGGGGTCGTATAACGTGGCAATCGCAAAAAAAGCAGGGGCGAGAGAAGTTGCACTGGAGATTTTGACTCGTGTGGAGGAACGAAAATCTTACAGCAATCTCGAGTTAAAATACGTCTTGGACAATACCGCGCTCTCAGCCCCCGATGTCGGGCTGGTAACCGAGCTGGTCTACGGAACGATCCAACGCCGAAATACATTGGAGTATGTCCTCAACCAGTTTCTCAAGGGCAATAAGAAGATGCAAAATTGGGTGCGCGAGTTGCTCCTGCTAAGCTTGTACCAAATCCGCTACCTTGACAGAGTTCCGGAGCGGGCAGCCGTGCATGAAGCGGTAGAGATAGCCAAGCGCAAAGGGCATCAGGGGATCGCTTCCTTGGTGAATGGGGTGCTGCGCAATGTACTCCGGCAGCCAGATATCTGGGATCGCCTGCCGAATCAGCCAATCGCAGCCCTTGCTTTGCAGGAATCACATCCTGAGTGGCTGGTAAAAAGGTGGCTCAAGCAATATGGCGAAGCCGAGACGAAATTCATTTGTCACAGCAACAATTTGCCGCCGCATCCGTCTGTAAGGGTAAATACCTTGAAGGCGACCCGTGAAGAATTGTTAACACAGATGGCAAACGGACAGCTGGAAGCGAAAGCCTCCACGCTAAGTCCTTTTGGTATTACCCTCGACGGGGGCAACGCTGCAAATACCCGCTGGTTTCAGGAAGGCTATTGCACGATCCAAGACGAAAGTTCAATGCTCGTGGCCCCGGCGCTTGGCGCCAAACCGGGCGACCGCGTGCTTGATGCTTGTGCCGCTCCGGGAGGAAAAACGACGCATATTGCCGAGCTGATGGGCAATGAAGGCGAGATTGTTGCCTGCGACGTACACCCACACAAGGAACAATTGATCCGTCAGACAGCCAATCGTCTGGGCATTGCGATCATCGAGACAGTCGTCAGCGATGCGCTGGAATTGCCGGATAAGAATCTAGGTACATTTGACCGCATCTTGCTGGATGCACCTTGTACCGGCTTCGGTGTCATTCGGCGCAAGCCTGATTTGAAATGGAATAAGAGCGAAAAAGATATCCAAGACATTTCTGCCATCCAGTACAAGCTGCTGGAACGCGTATCCTCTATGCTTGCCCCAGGTGGCGTAATGGTATATAGCACTTGTACGATGGAGCCGGAGGAAAATCAGCTGCTCGTCGAGAAATTCGTAGCGGAACACCCTTCCTTTGAGCTGGATCGAACACTGGGTGAAGATTTGCCGGATACGGTAACAGCCAAGCTGGATGCATCAAAAGGATATATTCAGCTTTTGCCGCATCATTTTCAAAGTGATGGATTTTTTATTGCCCGCTTGAAGCGAAACAGGTAGATGCAGGGGTGGAAGGTAAATCCACTCCTTTCCGCTTGTTTGGGAACACTACCTGAAATTTCACTTTTGTTTGGCAACCGGCAAAACCGTTCACACTAGAGAGAGGACACGGCTGTGATTGCCGCTGCTCCTTGCAATAGGTACAATGAATGAAGACAAACTCGGATAAAGGTGAAACTTACTATGCCCATGATATCTCTTACCGGAAACAAACCGCTTTTGTACAGCATGACTCTGGATGAATTGAAGGAGTGGCTCACCAGTATCGGGGAAAAGGCGTTTCGCGCACAGCAAATATTTGATTGGCTGTATGTAAAACGTGTCGCTTCCTTTGATGAAATGAGCAATCTCTCCAAAGAACTACGAGAAAAGCTGGCTGACACATTTCGCATTGACCCGATGGCGGAAATAACCCGTCAAGAATCAGAAGATGGCACGATCAAATTCCTCTTTCAATTAATCGACGGTCATGCCATCGAGACGGTCATCATGCGTCACAACTATGGCAACAGCATCTGCGTGACGACCCAGGTAGGCTGCCGTATTGGCTGCACCTTTTGCGCTTCTACGCTTGGCGGCTTAAAACGCAATCTGGAAGCAGGAGAGATCGTTTCCCAAGTATTGATGGCCCAGCGCGCGCTCGATGAGGACAATCAACGCGCGAGTCATGTCGTGGTCATGGGGATCGGCGAGCCGTTTGAGAATTTTGATAACCTCCTGGCTTTCCTGCGCATCATCAATGACAATCGGGGCTTGAACATTGGGGCTCGACACATTACAGTATCGACCAGCGGGATCATCCCGAAAATTTATGAGTTCGCGGAGCAGGGCGGCCAAGTAAACCTGGCGATTTCTTTGCATGCGCCAACCACTGAGCTGCGCACGAAGCTGATGCCGATTAACCGCGGATTCCCGCTGGAGAAACTGATGGAAGCGTGCCGCTACTATGTCGCCAAGACAGGGCGTCGGATCAGCTTTGAGTACGGTCTGTTTGGCGGGCAAAATGACCAGCCTGAGCATGCGGAGAAACTGGCAGAACTGATCGGCGACATGCTGTGCCATGTCAACCTGATCCCAGTCAATTATGTGCCGGAACGTGACTATGTACGGACTCCACGGAATGACATTTTCCGTTTTAAAAACATCTTGGAGGAAAAAGGCATCAATGTGACGATTCGTCGTGAGCATGGCAGTGACATTGCCGCTGCCTGCGGTCAGTTGCGTGCTCAATACGCAAAAGAAACCACGGGGTGATTGGATGGAAATCGCGATGAATTCGCACGTCGGTTGTGTCCGACAGATTAACGAGGATTACTACGCCTGTGTCGTTACGCTGCATGGAAAAGTGCTCGCCATTGTGGCGGACGGCATGGGAGGGCATCGGGCTGGTGATGTAGCCAGCCGGATGGCCGTGGAGAGAATTGTTCGGGAGCTGCGGAATTTGGAGGCAGACCTCGATCCCTTGGACGAACGGGAAAAGCTCATGGATGCGATTCTGCTAGCCAACGAGGAAGTGTATATGTATGCAGAAGAACATCCGGAGTGCAGCGGGATGGGGACGACGGTCGTCGCCACGCTATTGGGACCAGAGGGAGGAGTTACCGCACATATCGGTGACTCCCGTATCTATCTGCTGAACGGAACGAGCGAGTTGATCCAGCATACCGAGGACCATACACTTGTGCAGGAATTGATCAAGAGCGGCCAAATTTCCGTGGAAGAGGCTGCTGTCCATCCACAACGGAATGTGGTCATGCGAGCGTTAGGGACAGAAAAGGATGTGCGTATCGATCTTGGCACTTTTACATGGTCTCAAGGCGATGTGATTCTGCTCTGCAGTGACGGGTTGACCAATAAAGTAACAAGCGCCGCGATCCAGAAAGAGCTGGAAGCGCCGCTTTCCCTGCAAGAGCAGGTAGATGCGCTGGTCCAACAAGCCATCGACGCAGGGGGTACAGACAATATTACCTTGGTGGCCGTGCGAAATACGAGTACGACAGCGAATGAAGGTAGAGGGGGGTGAGTAGATGGTAGGTCAGCGTTTAGGCGGGCGTTATCAGCTGGAAGAACGCATCGGTGGTGGCGGCATGGCGATCGTGTATAAAGCAAAGGATTTGCTTTTGCACCGTACAGTCGCCGTGAAAGTACTCCGGCCGCAATTTGGAATCGATGAAGATTTTATTAACCGGTTTCGTCGCGAAGCGCAAGCTGTTGCCAGTCTGTCTCATCCCAATGTAGTCAGTGTGTATGACGTCGGACAGGATGATGATACCCACTATATTGTGATGGAATACATAGAAGGCCAGACTTTAAAGGATTTGATCAACCAACACGGTGCTTTGCCGATCGAAGAAGCCATACGGATTGCCGTTCAGGTATGCGACGCGTTGGAGCATGCGCATCAGAACAAGATTATCCATCGCGATATCAAGCCGCATAACATCTTGATCGGCAATAATGGCAGAGTCAAGGTGACCGATTTTGGCATCGCACGTGCGGCTACATCCGCGACGATTACACATACCAATTCTGTGCTTGGGTCGGTCCATTACTTCTCTCCAGAGCAGGCACGTGGCGGGTTTACCGCGGAGAAATCGGACATTTATTCACTGGGGATCGTCTTGTATGAAATGGTGACGGGACAGCTGCCGTTTTCCGGTGATTCACCCATTACAGTGGCGCTGAAGCATTTGCAAGATCCGCTGACAGATCCGCGTGAAATTAACCCGCGAATCCCGCAAAGCGTGGAAAACATCATTCTGAAAGCATTGGTCAAGGATCCGTTTTTACGGTACGGCTCAGCCCTGGAAATGCTGACAGATCTCGAGACGTGTCTGTCACCGGAGCGTCAGAATGAACCAAAGATCGAATTTCCTGTGGATGAAGAGCAGACACGCGTCTATCCGCGAATCACAGAGGATATGCTTGGTCAGGCTCAGGCTGAACGGGAGCATTATCGAAAAGGTACGCAAGCAGAGGAAGAAGGAAAAGGAAAGAAACGTTGGTGGGTGCGCGCCATTGCTTGGACGGCTGCGCTCGGTTTATTCGTGATTCTAGCCCTCTTTGGTTTTAATCTCGTCCAAAAGCTGTTTGAAGTTCCGGAAATTGATGTACCGCATGTTGTTGGAACACCAATTCAGATTGCGGAAGCAAAGATCCGGGAAGCTCGTTTAGTACCAGAAATACAAAAGCAAACCAGCGATTCAATTGAGGCGGGTTCAGTCATCAGTCAAGATCCAGCTCCACCAATGCGGCTGAAGGAAAATGCGAAAGTGCTGCTTGTGGTCAGCACAGGGAAAAAGCTGGAGGACATGCCGAACCTGATGAGCCAGTCTCGTTCGTTGGCTGAGCAGCAGCTGAAGCTCAAAGGGTTTGCCGTTACGGAAGATACCTTTGTGGAAAAAGAGGACGAAACGGCTCCGCCGGGTGTGGTCATTGATCAATTCCCGGCTGCTGGAGAAAAGATTGTTCCAAGCGAAACCGAGGTCAAACTGACGATCAGCAAAGGCAAGAAATTCGTGGAATTGGATGATCTCCAAGGGTTGACCGAGGAAGAGGCCAAAGTGAGATTGTTCCAGCTTGGCTTAAAGGTGGGAGAAATCACTTACGTGCCAACTTATCTGACAGAGGAAAGAGGCATCGTCGTCGGCACGCTTCCTTTTACGCCGAATATGAAGGTTGAAGCTGGCCGAGATGTTCCACTGCAGGTCAGCAACGGCAACTACCCGAATGATGCCAAAATCGCGATGGAGCCAATCTTGGTTGAGTATAACGGCGACGAAGAGAAACGCGTCCGTATTATGGTGACAGATGCACGCGGAGAGAAGCAGCAGGTTGTCAATGAAAAAATCACGACAAGCATGCAATATGATGTGCCGATCGTTCTCTCGCAGGAAAAGCGAAATGCTACGATTGAAGTGTATATGGGGGACGATAAAGTCGCTGTTCAGACCCGTACAATCAGTTACGATGATATACCTTAAACAATGGAGGGAATGGAATGCCGGAAGGCCGGATTGTGAAAGCGTTAAGCGGTTTTTATTACGTTGCGGACGGTGACCAAGTGATCCAATGCCGAGCACGTGGCCTTTTTAAGAAAAAGGATGCGAAGGTGAATCCGCTTGTCGGAGACTGGGTCGTCTATGAGTCCGTCGGCGAGACGGAAGGATATGTCATGCAGGTGAGTGAGCGCAAAAACGAGCTGCTGCGTCCTCCTGTCTCTAACGTTGATCAAGCGATTCTCGTTTTCTCCATGCAGGAGCCGGGTTTTAGTCCGTTGCTTCTGGATAAATTTCTCGTTCATACCGAGCATGCCGGGATTGATGCTGTGATCGTGTTGTCAAAGGCCGATCTGGTTTCCGAGGAAGAAGTGGGGGCAGTCATCGATCGCTATGAGAAGGTAGGGTATCGTGTCCTGCCCACCTCAAAGCGGGACCTGCGAGGCATTGAACAGCTGCGTCAAGAACTGCGGGATGCCATCTCGGTGTTCGCCGGGCAATCTGGGGTCGGCAAATCCTCTTTGATCAATCTGCTGTTTCCGGATATGCAGTTGCAGACCGGCGACGTTAGCCAGAAGCTGGGGCGTGGTCGCCACACCACACGCCATGTGGAGCTGATCCCTTTGCCTGAGGGGGGCTATGTGGCGGATACTCCTGGGTTTAGCTCCTTGGAGTTCATCGGGTTAAGTGAACTTGACTTGGCACAATCCTTCCGAGATTTCGAGGAGGTTGCAGCTCAGTGCAAATTCCGCGGATGCTTGCATCTCAGTGAGCCAGGCTGCGCCGTGAGGCAAGCAGTCGAGTCGGGGGAGATCGTGGCAGAACGCTACGAGCACTATAAGCAGTTTACAGAGGAACTAAAAGAATACCAACGGAGGAACAAACCATGGTAAAAGTTGCGCCATCTATCCTATCAGCTGACTTTGCACGATTGGGAGCGGAGATTCAAGATGTGGAACGAGGAGGAGCGGATTGGATTCACGTAGATGTGATGGATGGGATGTTTGTTCCGAACATCACGATCGGACCGCTTGTTGTCGATGCGATTCGCCCAGTAACGAAGCTGCCGCTGGATGTACATTTGATGATTGAGGAACCGGATCGGTACATTCCGCAGTTTGCCAAAAGCGGGGCAGATTACATCACTGTCCATCAGGAAGCATGCCGTCACCTGCACAGAACCATTCACCTGATCAAGGAGCAAGGGGTAAAAGCAGGGGTCGTGTTGAATCCGGCGACACCGCTCGTCACGATCGAATCGATGCTGGATGAGCTCGATCTCGTATTGCTGATGACAGTCAATCCCGGATTTGGCGGGCAAAAGTTTATCGCTAGCGTATTGCAAAAGGTTAAGGCTCTTCGCGGCATGCTGGACGAGAGAGGTCTCTCCCATGTGGACATCGAGATTGATGGCGGAGTAAACCCGGAGACAGCGCGTCTTTGTGAAGCGGCGGGTGCGACCGTGCTGGTGGCGGGAAATGCAGTGTTTAATCAGCCGGACCGGGCACAGGCGATCGCGGCGATTCGTGGCTAGAAATGGATAGAAAAGCAGGCAGTGCTGGAGAGCGCTGCCTGTTTTTTTTGCTAGCAATGAAAGGGCAAGTAGGGTCAGACGCCAACCGTGGCAAGCTCTTTCGGCAGTCCAGGGCTGTTTTCGATCTCAAGCTCAGGCAGCACAGGAACGGGGTGTCCTGCAGGCGGATCGATGACGGACAGATTGCCGCCACTACGGCTTGGGGAAGTACCGGAGAAGATTTCCGCTATACGGGTTGGATCCAGACGGAAGTTGAATTGGATATTATTAAATCCGGCGTCGATGTATTTTCGGCACTCAGGGTATTTCGTAATGTCGATTTCAGGCACCGGAATGACTTTGCCCCAGTTGACTCCCAAAGTCTCCAAGGCTTTTGTAAAGGCGTTCTGATGGGCATTGTCGCGAACCATCAGAAATGCCAGGGTTTCGCGGTAGGTTTGGTTGGTGCTCATCTCGTAGAGTCGAGATTTTTGCAGCGTACCGGTTGCCTCCAGCACAACATTATCCAGCAAATCACTGATCAGATTGCCGTGGCTGTATACCCAAGAGCCATTCCAGGGATTGCCTGCAGCGTCAACAGGCAATGAGCTTTGTGCACCAATGATAAAGTGGTGAGGGTTGGCGCTGTTTACCGCGTTGCTCATAGGGGCTTCTTCGTCTTTTTGCGGGGCGGAATCCGAACCGGTCAACAGCTGGTTAATTGTATGCTGCACGAGCTCAACATGGCTGATCTCCTCGATAAAGACGCCTTTGATCAGATCGCGATATTGCGTAGCATTGCCGCGGAAGTTGGCGCTTTGGAAAGAGTATTGCATCATGGTCCGCATTTCGCCAAAGTGTCCGCCCAATATTTCTTGCATGACTCTGGCCGCGTGGGGATCTGGTTGATCCGGGACTACCGGGTTAATGAGTTTTTCCGTATAAAAAAACATCCAGCACTCAGCTCCTTCATGATAATGGTTTTCATCTTAGGTTGTTAATTTCAGTCGCTGTGCATACGGATGTTTTTTCAACATATGGAAGTTGGTTCGAGCCGATTATGAAAACGAAATCAAAAAAACAGGCCGTCAGAACTGCTGACGGCAACTAGCTAAGGAAATATTTGGCTTAACTCAATGGTCAAATCGGAGAAAAGCTGCACGGGAATTTGCTCTTCCCTGGAATAAATAACGGGTGACGAATAGTTCCCATCCTTGAGCAGATACACTTGAACATATTGATTGGCTGGGTCTACAATCCAGTATTCTTTTACCTGGAAACGTTCGTAAAGACGAAGCTTGACGGTGATGTCTTTTTTAGCGGTTGCAGGGGAAAGGATCTCGATAATAAAGTCCGGTGCCCCTTTACACCCACGCTCGTCGATTTTGCTTGGATCGCAGATGACCAAAAGATCCGGCTGCACCACGTTACTGCTCAGGTCTTCAGATTCATTCAATTCAGCCAATCTAAGATCGAAGGGTGCAAAAAATACTTGGAACTCTTTTCCGTGCAAATAGGACCGAAGCTGAAAAAATAACTCACCGCTAATCCGTTGGTGTTCTGGAGAGGGAGAAGGTGTCATGTTGCTAGGAATGCCTTCAATAAGTTCCCAGCGCTCCTGATCATCCCAGGCAAGGTAATCTTGGTAGGTATACCGTCGATTCATTTTTTCAAGTGGCTTGCTCAACTCCAACACCTCCATAACACCATTATATCCCATATAAACCTATGTCTACAATGTCGTCAACAGCCGCAGAAGCAAGGCAATCCGGGGAGCAATTTGCTCTACCACGACATGCTCATGAGGGGCGTGCGCTCCATCGCCAACAGGACCGATTCCATCTAGAACGGGGATGCCTACTGCCGCCGCAAAATTGCCATCGCTCGTGCCGCCAACACCAATCTCTTTTAATTCCATGCCTTCCAATGCGGCTTGTGCTTTCGCATGGAGAAAAAGTGCCTCGGTCGCCGCAGTGCGTTCCATTGGCGGTTTATTGCTGGTTAGTACCACTTCGAGCTCAGCTCCCGGGAGGACCGGAGTCAGACTTTTCATGGCTGCGATGATTCGCTCGCCTTCTTCGATGGTGCTTACCCGAAAATCGACTTCGGCCTCGGCAAAGTCAGGGACTACATTGGAGACAGAACCTCCTTTGATGGTACCGACTGACAGCGTTGTCCCTACTTCATAATTGGTCAATGCCTGAATCTTCAGGATCTGATGGGCCATTTCTTCGATCGCATTGACTCCTTTTGCATGGTCATTTCCTGCATGTGCCGCTTTTCCGCGTACACGGACCAGAAAGTCTCCGCCACCTTTGCGGCTTGTTTTCAGATCGCCATCACCGTAGGAAGGCTCGATGACCAAGGAAAGCGCACTTTTTCTCGCCTCCTCCTTGATGAGCTCTTGGGAGGAGGGGCTGCCGACTTCTTCATCCGTATTCCAGAAAAAGACCAGCTTTTTATTCAGAGGCAGCTTTTCTTCGATGATTGCTTTGAGCGCATAGTAGCTAAAAATTATGCCTGACTTCATGTCGTATGTACCAGGTCCGTATACCTTGCCGTCATCGACTCGCCAAGGCTCGGTTTTTAGTGTGCCAATTTCCTTAACGGTGTCAAAATGGCCGAGAATCAGGATGTGTTCTTCGCCAGTGCCGTACTCAATCCGCAGCTGATCACCGTATGTAGATTGGGGGATCGTCGTTACTTCACAACCGAGAGAGCGGAAACGTTCGGCGATGACGGCACCTAGCCGATCGACAGCTTCTTTATTATGGGTAGGAGTTTCATGCTCCACATAATAACGAAACTCATCCATGATGGTATCTAGCTTAGCCTGAAAATAACTAGTCCAATTGCTTGTCATGTTTTGCCTCCAGATTGGTTTGTCTGTTGCTCTTAGACTATCATACAGCGCATCGGATAAAAATGGTTATGCAATTTACTTTGTGGAGCAGCGGATAAAGGGACATACTACTACTAGAAGACGGTTGATTGATAATATAAATCGTAGGGGTGATCAGCAGTATGCATTCGGTGAATAGACTGAAAAATGCGATTTTCTCCAATGAGAAAAAATACAGTTGAAATATTTTTTATGCAGAGTAAAATAGCAATTGTGTGTTGTATAAGTAATTTTGGATAAACATACGGAATAATACTAGATCGATTACGCTTTACGGAAAAACAACTCACAAAAAATAAAAAAACAGGGGGAATTCTATCATGAAAAAGATGAAATCGTTGTTGGCGATTGCGATGACTTCCGTGCTGGCTGTTGGTGTACTGGCAGGTTGTGGCACAGGAGGACAAAATAATGCAGGACAAGCAGGGCAACCTGCGCCTGCGGATCAAGCTGCACAACCTGCAGGGGAAACGAAAAAACTCGTGATGGCAACGTCCGCGGACTATCCGCCGTATGAATTCCACGATCTCTCCAGCGGCCAAGATCAAATTGTAGGCTTTGATGTCGATATCGCTAACTATATTGGCAAGGAGCTCGGTTATCAGATCGAAATCCAGGATATGAATTTCGACGGGTTGATTCCAGCCCTGCAATCCAAGCGTGCTGATTTTGTTATGGCGGGGATGACCCCGAAGCCTGAGCGTCTGCAAAATGCGGATTTCTCTGTGATTTATTATGAAGCGAAAAACACAATTGTCTCCAAAAAGGACAGCAATATCACCAAGCCTGAAGACCTGGCTAACAAAAAAGTAGTGGTACAGCTCGGTTCCATTCAAGAGGGCGATGCCAAAGAAATGGCGAAAACCATCCCGGGCATGCAAATCACTTCTCTGAACAAAATTGGTGAGATGGTGCAAGAGATCAAAACGGGCCGCATTGACGCTGCCATTATTGAAGATACTGTGGCAAAAGGCTTCGTAGCCAACAACCCTGAGCTCCAATTCACGACCTTGCCAGACGCTGGTGACAATGGTTCTGCCGTTGCATTCCCGAAAGGCTCCGAGCATGTGGAAGAGTTCAACACTGTCATCAAGAAAATGCAAGAAAATGGCGAGATGGATAAACTGATCAAGAAATGGTTCGGGGAATAAGCTGCCTAGTTGCATATTTTTCTAGATAGGTGGGTATGGGCATGGGTTTACTGAATTTCGAACAAATCGTGCCCTATATCCCTTTTATTATTCAAGGGGTAAAGGTCACATTACTGTTCACGCTTCTCTCTACGGTTTTCGGATTTATATGGGGTTCCGTATTGGCGCTGATCAAAATCTCGGATATCAAACCGCTGAAATGGCTCGCGGTTGCCTATACTTCGGTTTTTCGCGGGACTCCGCTGATTTTGCAGCTCACCTTCGTATATTTTGCAACGCCACAGCTGTTTGGCTACAATATCTCGCAAATCGAGGCCGCCGTGCTTACCTTTACGCTTAATTCCGGTGCCTATATTTCGGAAACAATCCGCGCCGGCATTATGGCTGTTGACAAGGGGCAGCGGGAGGCAGCGATGTCGCTTGGCGTACCTTACCGCCGGATGATGTTCGACATCATTTTACCGCAGGCGTTCAAGAATATTCTACCGGCATTGGTCAATGAATCGATTGCCTTGCTAAAGGAATCTGCTCTCGTGTCGACCATCGGGGTTGCGGATATCATGCAGCAGGCCAACGTGGTAAAAGGTGCAACCTTCAACTACTTTGCACCGTACTTGGTCGCAGGTGGACTTTATTACGTGATGGTCATGATTCTTACTTGGGTCGCACGTATGGTAGAGGGGAGGTTGCGTCGCAGTGATTAAGGTAGAAAATCTGTCGAAGTCATTCGGCAAATTGGATGTCCTCCATGACATCTCCGCAGAGATTGGCAAAGGGGATGTCATCGCCATCATCGGCCCGTCCGGATCGGGGAAATCCACCCTGTTGCGGTGCATGAACCTGTTAGAGGTGCCAACCAAAGGGCACGTATACATTGACGGACAAGACATTACTTCGGGAAAAACCGATATTATGAAGGTCCGGCAAAAAATCGGCATGGTGTTTCAGCACTTTCATCTGTTTCCGCATATGACTGTGC
Organism: Bathyarchaeia archaeon; assembly: GCA_035644815.1. Taxonomy (GTDB): domain Bacteria; phylum Bacillota; class Bacilli; order Brevibacillales; family Brevibacillaceae; genus Brevibacillus_F. The sequence goes on from DASQNU010000145.1 coordinate 27,166, forward strand.
TGCAAAATCTGACGTATGCTCCGATGAAGGTAAAAAACATCTCAAAGGAGCAGGCGGAGAAAAAAGGCCGGGAGCTGTTGGCACGCGTTGGTCTCTCCGATAAGGCGGATGTGTTTCCTTCCCGCTTGTCTGGTGGACAAAAGCAACGTGTTGCCATTGCCCGCTCATTGGCGATGGAACCGGAAATCATGTTGTTTGACGAGCCAACCTCTGCACTTGATCCCGAGATGGTGAAAGAAGTGCTGGAGGTCATGAAGGGGCTTGCACATACCGGAATTACGATGGCGATCGTGACCCACGAGATGGGCTTTGCCCGTGAAGTGGCCGACCAGATCTGGTTCCTCGACGGTGGCAGATTGGTAGAACAAGCACCACCGCAAGAGTTTTTCACCCAACCGAAAAGCGAACGCGCCCGTCAATTCCTTGAGAAAGTCTTGTAACCATTTCTGATGGTTTACAAAGCGCGTTGCTCGTGATAATGTAAGTACGAATCAAAATTGCATACAAACGTACCAAACGGGAGCCGAGCTTGATCGGCTGAGAGTGCAGCGAATGTGCTGCTAACCGTGGAACCTGAACTGGGTCATGCCAGCGGAGGAAGAGGTATTATCAGCCTGTACAGGCAGCATGGTGAAGCGTAATACATGCTGTTTGGAGAACACTGATGAAATCGACAAACCATCCCGCGGCGGATGGTTTTTTGCTTCCATCTGCCTAAGGAATTGCCAAGACGACTTCTTTCTTTTCTGCCACATGATTCTGAAAGGGAAGAAGTTTTTTATTTCTAAGGAGGGTTTTCATGCAGAATCAACGTTTATTAATCATGCTGGAAGTTGCCATTATGTCTGCTCTTGCTTACGTACTCAGCACCATTACACTCTGGAAAATGCCGCAGGGCGGTTCCGTCTCACTGGTCATGGTTCCCATCGCTTTGATGGCTTATCGCCGCGGCCTGCTTCCTGGATTGGTGACAGGACTGATTGTTGGGGAACTGAATTATCTCCTGGATGGTTATGTCGTGAATCCGATTCAGTTGCTGCTGGATTATCCTATCGCTTTCTTGGCTCTCGGTCTGGCGGGTGTCGTTCGGCTCTCCCGCTTTGAAGAGTCATCCAAGCGTATCGCGGCTCTCTGGGGTGGCTTGTTGCTAGGGGTGATCGGGCGGCTGGTTTGCCACTTCACCTCTGGGGTCGTCTGGTTCGCGGAGTATGCACCGGAAGGAACACCTGTGGCTGTATATTCATTCGTATACAACATCACGTACTTGCTGCCTGAGATGATCATTACCGGCATTGTTTTGACGCTGATCCTTACCCGGGCACCTCAACTCTTTTTTGTTTCAAAAGCTAACGTTCGTCGTTTTTCGTAGGCACAATCATATATTTTCCACATATAGTAATCAGGTAGGAATTATCTCTGCCTGATTTTTTCTTATTCTTGGCCAGTATCTGATACATGTTTGACCCTCCGCATAAATAAGATGTAATATCGACGTTTTTCGAGAACAACAATGGGAGGTGCGTTTTGTATGGGAATGCGCTCCTTTCGCATGCGGCAGGGGGTCGCAATTCGACGTGCACTCGGAGTTGGTTTAGCAGTTGGAGGGGTCTTGGTTCTCCTATACACGGCACCTCCATGGATATGGAGTACGATGATTGGGATTGCGCTTACAGGGGCTGGCTGGTATGTATTCCATCTAAAGTAATTTGGGTGAGGGAGGGGTCAAAATGCGATTTTACACCATTAAGCTGCCAAAATTTTTAGGTGGCATGGTACGTGCCATGATTGAGGCGTTCAATCGAAAAAAATAAAAATAAAAAAGCACCTAGGCAGGTGCTTTTTTTCGCATTTGGGAAACCGTAATAACAACGGCTCCTATGCATGTACTACACGCGAGTAACAAGACCGGATTTCAGCGCTTTTGTGCTTACATACACGCGTTTTGGTTTGCCATCCACCAGGATGCGCACTTTTTGTACGTTAACACCCCATGTGCGACGAGTAGCGCGCATAGAGTGGGAGCGAGCATTGCCTGCTTTTCCTTGCTTACCAGTTACAAAGCAGCGACGTGCCATTATAAATCCACCTCCCTTGCTGCATTGAAAGAGAAATACTCCATCAGAGTAAATCCAAACACTTGACTATAGTAGCATACCCCCTTGTCAATTGCAATACTTGACACTAATTTCAAATTGGTAAATCAGAAAGTATCAACTTTCCGATATGCATAATGGCAACGAAGGCACCACCTAAGTCTTGGCGTAGCCAAGTTTTTCTAATCAATCGACAAAACGCTTCATTTTCCTCTATGGTTAGTGTAGAATGAGGGGCAGTATGGTAGTAGGATGAACGGTACAAGCCGTTTGCAAAAGGAGGAGTTCTTGCATGACAGTGGAAATGAACACACCTCTTGGTAAGATTGACGTGACAGAAGATGTAATCGCCCGCATTGCTGGCGGAGCCGCAATGGAAGTGTTCGGCCTTGTCGGCATGGCTTCACGCAAAGCGCTGAAAGATGGAATCGCTGAGCTTCTGGGACGCGACAATCTGAGTAAAGGCGTAGTCGTACATCATCAAAATGGAGAAGTCAGCCTCGACATGCACATCATTGTCAGCTATGGCACCAAAATCTCTGAAGTGGCGGGAAATGTGCAACGACGTGTTCGTTATACAGTAGAGCAATTGGTCGGCATTGATCTGGCTGGGATTAACATCTATGTGCAAGGGGTCCGTACAGATAGGGAAACGTAAGGAGGAACATCAGTGGTACATACGCGTCTTGATGGCACGCTTTTTAGCCAGATGGTTTACCTGGGCGCCCAAAAATTACACAGCAACGTAAAAGTAGTAGACGCGCTGAATGTGTTCCCCGTACCAGACGGGGATACCGGGACAAATATGAATCTCACGCTTACTTCGGGTGTGGACGAGTTGTCCCGCAGAGAATCGGTCAACATCGGCGAATCTGCTGCTGCGCTTGCGAAAGGATTGCTGATGGGCGCACGCGGCAACTCGGGAGTGATTCTGTCCCAGTTGTTCCGTGGTTTCAGCAAATCGGTCAATGGAAAAGATTCCATTCATGCTCGTCAATTTGCGGATGCCCTGAAGGCTGGGGTAGATTCTGCGTATCAGGCTGTCATGAAACCGGTTGAGGGTACCATTCTGACTGTGGCCAGGGAAGCTGCAGATATGGCTGTACGCACAGCAAAGTCAACAGACGATCTGGTGCGAGTCATGGAGAAAACATATGAGCAAGCAAAAGCGACCCTACTGAAAACACCTGACCTTTTGCCCGTGTTAAAAGAAGTGGGTGTGGTCGATTCGGGTGGACAAGGATTGCTCTTTATTTATGAAGGATTTTTGCGCGCCTTGCGCGGGGAAGTCGTCGCGGATGAGAGCGAACAGGTTAAACCTTCTGTTGCCCAAGTCGATCTGGCTACGATGGTGGAAGAGCATCACAGTGCCCAGCTTCATTTGAAAACCGAGGATATTCATTTTGGATATTGTACGGAGTTCATGGTCCATATCAAGCACAGCACGGAACCAGACAAAAAAATGTTTTCAGAGATGGCGTTCCGCAATCAGCTTGACAAAATGGGAGATTCCCTGCTGGTTGTGTCGGATGATGAAGTGGTAAAAGTTCACATCCATGCGGAAGAGCCAGGCAAGGTGTTGAACTATGCACAGCAGTTCGGCAGCCTGCATCGTCTGAAAATCGAAAATATGCGTGAGCAGCATGCCAATATTCTCAAGGAAGAGGAGAAAAAGGCAGGAGTTGCTGCTGCTGCTCCAGTAAAACAGGTGCCTTATGGATTTATCGCCGTTGCTGCAGGAGAAGGGATCGCAGACATTTTTCGCAGTCTGGGCGTACAGTCCATTGTAGAAGGCGGACAAACGATGAATCCGAGCACGGAAGACTTTGTCAAAGCGATTGAAGCGCTTCCTGCTGAAAACGTCATCATCCTGCCGAATAACAGCAATATTATTATGGCAGCTCAGCAAGCGGCTCAGTTGGCAGACAAACCGATTGCCGTGATTCCGACGAAGAGTGTGCCGCAGGGCATGGCTGCATTGGTTGCTTTCAATGGAGGAGTCTCCTTGGAGGAGAACACAGCGGCGATGACCGATGCGATTGCTTCCGTGAAAACCGGTCAGGTCACTTACGCGGTGCGCGATACGAAAATGGGCGATGTTGATATTAAAGAAGGGGATTACATCGGGATTGCCGAAAAAGAGATTGTGACTTCCCAGACTGATCTGATGGGGACGGCAAAAGCGCTTTTGCGTGAACTCGTTGACGAGGATACATCGATTGTGACCATCATTACCGGAGAAGGATCCAAGCCGGAACAGGCGGAAGCACTCGCCTTGCTGCTTTCCGTCGATTTCCCGGATGCAGATGTGGAGATCCTCGCTGGCGGTCAACCGCTCTACCCATTCATTTTTGCAGTTGAATAGGGAAGTTCAGTCACAGAGAGGAGAAGGGTTGAATGCCACCCATTGTCATTCTCACGGACAGCGCGGCGGATATTGATCCGGCTTTGCGTGAATCGCTCGGGATTGTGAGCGTTCCGTTGAAGGTAAGTTTTGGGGAAGATACGTTTGCAGATGGGGTGAACCTGAGTTCCAGCCAGTTTTTTGAGAAACTGCGCGGCTCCGAAGTGTTGCCTGTAACGTCACAGCCTTCTCCGCTTGATTTCGCCGAAGCATATAAAGGAATCGTAGAAACGCATGGAAAAGACGTGCAAATTATCGCATTGATTCTATCGGCTGTTTTGTCTGGGACTTATCAATCGGCCGTCATTGGCAAGTCGATGCTGGAAGAGGATCTGGACATTACGGTGATTGATTCGCGAAAAGCTTCTTTTGTCCATGGAATCGTGGCGGTTGAGGCAGCTCGTGCCGCACAAGCGGGAAAAACAAAGCAACAGATACTGGACATCATCGAACGGATGCTGGACCAGACCGCAGTCTTTTTTGTAGTAGATACACTCACTTATTTGCAAAAGGGTGGACGTATTGGTAAGGCTGCGGCAGTGGTCGGGTCGTTACTCAATATCAAACCGATCCTGACGCTTGATTCTGCTGGTACGGTGACGCCTTATGATAAGGTACGGGGCACGAAAAAAGCCTTGGCTCGTGTGATGGAGGCGCTTAAGGAGTTTGCAGGAGACCAACCAGTCAAAGCAGCAGTCTTGCACGGCGATGCAGCTGCAGAAGGGGCTGCTTTGTTGGAGCAGGTTAAGCAGGAATTCAAGGTGACTGATACATATCTGCAGGAGATTGGCCCTGTTATCGGTACACATACCGGTCCAGGCTTGCTCGCTTGTATATTAGTCAAAGAGTAATGCTGATGAAAACTCCCTGATTAAGGGAGTTTTTTTGGTCCATGGGGAGGCTGCCGCACAACGGCAAACACCGGGGTATTTCCCTGTAGCGCTTTCATAGCAGCTGAGCTACAATATTGACAGAAACGCTTTTCGTTTACAATGCGAAAGCAGGAGGATGAATGATGAAGTTCAAAAGCGTTTTTGATATTATCGGTCCGGTGATGGTAGGACCATCAAGCTCCCACACAGCAGGTGCCGCACGGATCGGCCGAGTGGCGAGGAAGCTGTTCGGCAAACAACCGAGCAAGGCCGAAATTACTTTCTATGGCTCTTTTGCTAAAACGTATAAAGGGCACGGTTCGGATGTTGCGACGGTCGCGGGTATCCTTGATTTTGATACAGATGATTTACGTTTAAAAGATTCGTTGCAAATCGCGAAAGATTTGGGCATAGATATAGAGATCCGCACGTCCGAACAATTGACAGAGCATCCAAATACATCGCGGATTTGCCTGTCAGCGGGAGACGCTACGGTGGAGGTCGTCGGGGTATCCATCGGCGGCGGTAAAATTGAGATCATCGAGATCAATGGCTACGATTTTCAGCTTTCGTTTCATGCGCCGACCTTGATGGTATTGCATCGTGACCGGTTTGGGATGATTGCAGCAGTGGCCAAGGTGCTCACAGCCCATCAAATTAATGTAGGACTGATGGAAGTATCCCGGCTTGTGAAAGGCGCAGATGCGTTGATGGCGATTGAGGTGGATTCACCTTTATCTGCTGAGGTATTGGAAGAGATTCGACAAATTCCACATATTAAAGAGGTATCATTGCTCTCGTTTTCATAAGGAACCTGAAGGAGTGACAACATGTTTCGCAATGTGGCTGAACTGGTAGAGTTAGCAGAGAAGAAGGGCCAAAAGATCTCGCAGGTCATGATTGAAGCAGAGATCGAGGTTTCCGGCCGCACGCGGGAAGCAATCATGGACGAGATGTATCGAAATCTCGATGTCATGGAAAAAGCGGTACGTCGCGGATTAACAGAAGATATTCGTTCACACAGTGGCTTGACCGGCGGTGATGCGAAAAAGCTGCAACAATATATGCAGGAAAAACCGTTTTTATCAGGGCCAACCTTGTTAAATGCCGTGAGTATGGCGATCGCAGTGAATGAAGTGAATGCGGCCATGGGTACGATCGTGGCGACTCCAACCGCAGGCGCTTGCGGGATTGTTCCGGGGACGCTGTTTGCGATCTCCGACAAGCTGCAGCCGACTCGCGAGCAGATGGTCAACTATTTGTTTACAGCAGGAGCGATCGGCTTTTGTATTGCCAATAACGCCTTCATTTCCGGTGCTGCAGGCGGCTGTCAGGCTGAGGTAGGCTCCGCGACTGCGATGGCGGCAGCGGCGATTGTAGAGATGGCAGGAGGGACCCCGGAAGAATCGTCCCAAGCTGTTGCGATTGCGCTGAAAAATATGCTGGGGCTGGTTTGTGATCCGGTGGCCGGCTTGGTGGAAGTGCCATGCGTAAAACGCAATGCCATGGGGGCAGCCATCGCCACGGTTGCAGCTGATATGGCGATGGCCGGTATCCGCAGTGTGATTCCAACCGATGAAGTCATTGAGGCGATGTACCGCATTGGTTGTACAATGCCAACTGCGCTGAAAGAAACGGCACAAGGAGGGTTGGCGGCAACGCAGACTGGTCGCATGATTGAGGCGAAGGTATTCGGAGTGCCGCTAAAATAATATGCAACAAGTATTGGATTCACCTGTATCGAACATTTATGGTGTCGGTGAAGAGCGGGC
>DASQNU010000146.1:0-34602 GCA_035644815.1 Bathyarchaeia archaeon
ATCTGAAGATTAGTCTTCAGATGCACCAACGATTACGAGGAGAATGAACAGTACCAGAATCAACGCGAAATCGTCGAAATCTCCATTGAACAGACCCACTTGAGAACACCTCCTAGCGTAGTTTCAATACCTATGCTATGAAAGGAGTGATAATGGTGTATGGGCGAATGACCAGTTCGAAGGAAAAATAATTATTCACAGTTAATCCACAGAAAATGTGCATAACTTTTTGAGACAAGCAAAGGAATATCGGGAAGACTTTCGATAAAACGTGGATAACTCATTCCTTATCCACAGAATTATTCACAACAGGAAAAAAGACCGATGATTGTAGCACTAATATTTTAAATTTTTTTACTAGTCAGGAGGATTTAATCGAAATGGGTATAATACTTTACTCTACGGAAATTCTAATTACCAAAATAAAGAAAATGAATGGGGGCGCATGATTCATGAAAAAGAAAGTCATGTCTACAATGACAGCGGCGACAGTAGCATTATCCGTACTATCCACACCGTTTATTCCTTATAACACACCGGTTGTGGCTGCTGCGGAGCAGGCTCCAGTATATAAAACGAGAGCGGAAATTCCCGATCAATATAAATGGAAATTGGACCATATCTACGCCGACAAGGCAGCGTGGGATGCTGATGTGAAAAAGGTTGAACAAATGGCGAATGCGTTCAGCAAGCATCAGGGGAAAATTGGTTCTGCTGCAGCGTTGAAGCGAGTGCTGGATGATTATGTGGCATTGATGCGTCTGAATGACAAGGTTTACGTATATGCCAACATGTCGCTGGATGTGAATTCAGCCAACGCGGCATTACAAGAGCTTGCTGATGGTGCAGACAAGCTGAACACGCTTGTTTCCGAAAAAACGGCGTGGCTGGCTCCAGAAATCGTGGAAATTCCGGATGGAAAAATGAAGAGCTACCTCGATTCAAAGGAACTCGCTGAATACAAGCTCTTCTTGAGTGACATCATCCGCACAAAGCCGTACTCGCTCTCGAAAGAACAAGAAGAGTTACTGGCGCAATCATCCCCATTGGCCTCCTCTCCAGAGAATATTTACAGCATGCTCGCCAAGGACGTAAAATTCCCGAAAATCAAAGATGAGACTGGCAAGGAAGTTCAGCTGACCCGTTCGAATTTCGTTTCCTATTTGGAAAGCAAAGACCGCCGTGTGCGCAAGGATGCATTTGAAGCATACTACCGGACAATGGCAAGCTTCCAGGATTCATTCGCCCAAGTATTTGCCGCAAAGATGAAGGCAGACAATTTCTACGCAAAAGCACGAAAATACGATTCTGCATTGGAAGCGAGCCTGATCCCGAACAATATTCCGACCAAGGTATATGACGAGCTGATCGAGACGGTCAATAAAAATCTGCCGCTCATGCATCGCTACATGGCATTGAAAAAGAAAATGCTCGGCGTAGATGAATTGCATATGTACGATATCTACGTCCCGATTGTTAAGTCCGATGATAAGTACTATTCCATTGAAGAAGGCCAAAAGATGGTGCTGGAAGGCTTGACGATTATGGGCGACGACTACGTGAAGGTGATGGAGGAAGGTTTCAAAGACGGCTGGGTAGATGTCTACTCCACAGATGACAAACGTACCGGCGCTTATCAATGGGGTTCCTACGATACACATCCGTACGTGCTGTTGAACCACCAAGGCACGCTGGATGATGTGTTTACCATTGCCCATGAGATGGGTCATGCGATGCAATCCTACTATACAAATAAAAAGCAGCCATACATCTCGTCCAACTACCCAACCTTTACGGCCGAAGTAGCGTCGACGATGAATGAAACGCTGCTGTTCAAGAGCATGTATGCAAAAGCAAAGACCAAGGAAGAAAAGCTCTATTTGCTGAATCACTATCTGGAAAACTTCCGCTCGACATTGTTCCGTCAAACCCAGTTTGCCGAGTTTGAGCGCGTGATCCATGAGAAGGAACAAGCAGGCGAGTCGCTGAATGCGGAATCCCTGAAAAAAATCTATCTGGATATCAATAAAAAGTACTACGGCGATACCATGATTTCAGATGAGGAAATCGCGATGGAATGGGCGCGCATCCCGCACTTCATGAACTATCGCTACTATGTGTATCAATACTCGACCAGCTTTGCGGCATCCCAGGCATTGGCCAAGAAAATTCTCGATGAGGGTCAGCCAGCCGTTGATCAAATCAAGAAAAACTTCTTGGAAGCGGGCAGCTCCCAACCACCAATCGAAGTATTAAAAGCAGCAGGTGTCGATATGTCTACGGCAAAACCGATTGAGGATGCCATGAAGATTTTTGAAGAGACACTGACCGAGATGGAAAAGCTGGTAAACGAAAAATAAGCAAAAGTGTTGCCCGAAATGGCCTCCTGAAGAAGGGGGCCAACTTTTTTTGGCAGATAGGAATTTATAAAATTCCCATCTGCACAAGTGCAACTAGGCAGTCGCCTGCGCCAAGGCTTGACGCCAGCCAAGTTTTCTTTGACAGAGGCTCTGTCTTTTTTCATGATAAAGACAAGGATAACCGACAGCCTTAAGGAAGCGTTGTATTCTCTACGGCAAATCTATATACTAGTAAAGATGTTGTGATTTCGGCATACAAGATCAATTATGCAAGGAGTGTATATAGATGGGAGCATCCTGTGGCATTGTCGGTTTGCCTAACGTAGGAAAGTCAACCCTTTTTAATGCAATTACGCAGGCAGGAGCGGAATCTGCCAACTACCCGTTTTGTACGATCGATCCCAATGTGGGCATCGTGGAAGTACCGGACGAGCGCTTGGTTAAGCTGACCGAGATCGTGGTACCGAATAAAGTCGTGCCAACCGCATTCGAATTTGTAGACATCGCTGGCCTGGTAAAAGGAGCTTCCCGAGGGGAAGGTCTGGGCAACCAGTTCCTTGGCCACATCCGTGAGGTGGATGCGATTGCCCATGTGGTTCGTTGCTTCGAGGATGAAAACATCACCCACGTGGCTGGAAAAGTGGATCCGTTGAGCGATATCGAGACGATTAATCTAGAGCTGATTTTTGCGGATCTGGATTCCGTTGAGCGCCGCATCGAACGGATCGGCCGCAAGGTAAAAGCGGGCGATAAGGAAGCTAAGCAAGAGCTGGATGTACTGGAGCGTTTGAAGGCAGCTTTCGAAGAGGGACAGTCTGCCCGCAGCGTCGAGTTGGACGAGGAAGAGCGCAAATGGATTCGTGATTTGCACCTGTTGACCATCAAGCCGATGCTGTATGTCTGCAACGTCGCTGAAGATGGCATTCACGATGCAGATGATAATCCGCATGTGCAAGCTGTTCGCAAGCATGCAGCGGAAGAAGGAGCACAAGTCGTTGTCATCAGCGCGAAGGTGGAAGCTGAGATCGCCGAGCTGGAAGGCGAAGACAAGGCGATGTTCCTCGAAGAGCTTGGCCTGAAGGAATCCGGTCTCGACCGTTTGATCCGAGCTGCATACAGCCTGCTTGGATTGATTACCTACTTTACAGCTGGAGTACAGGAAGTGCGTGCCTGGACGATCCGAAAAGGATTGAAAGCACCACAGGCAGCAGGTGTGATTCACACTGACTTCGAACGCGGCTTTATCCGTGCAGAGGTGGTAGCCTACGATGATCTGGTAGAAGCGGGATCCGTCAATGCAGCGCGTGAAAAAGGGAAGTACCGTCTGGAAGGAAAAGACTATGTAGTAAATGACGGAGATGTCATGCATTTCCGCTTCAATGTCTAGAAGTCTGCCTTGCTACCAGACGCCCAATTTGTTATAATACAAAAATGCGAGTATTTTGTGGGGTGCACTTAGTAAGCCTTTCAATTAGCACTCGCTCCTTGCCCAATAAGGGCCGTCTAGTCCATAAGGAGGTGAAATAGGTATGCGTCAATACGAAGTTATGTACGTGATGCGTCCAGACCTTGAAGAAGAGAAAGTGAAAGCAAACGTTGCTCGTTACAGCGATGTTGTTACTAGCTTTGGTGGAGAAATCACCAAACTTCAAGAGATGGGTAAACGTCGTCTTGCGTATGAGATCAACAAGTTCCGTGAAGGTTTCTACGTGCTGATGAACTTTAAAGCAAACGCTGATGCAGTAGCAGAAGCTGAGCGACTCATGAAAATTAATGACGACGTAATTCGCTTCTTGTTCGTAAGAGAAGATAAGTAATTGTCGTCGCGGGCAGAGGGGGACCAAAGATGAATCGTGTCATTCTCATCGGCAACCTGACAAAAGATCCAGAGCTTCGTTATACGCCGAGTGGCACTGCTGTTACTACTTTTACACTGGCGATCAATCGTCCACGAACGAATCAATCGGGCGAGCGAGAAGCTGACTTCATTAACGTCGTGGCTTGGCAAAAGCTGGCCGACTTGTGCGCGACTTATCTGCGTAAGGGCAGACAAGCTGCTGTAGAAGGACGCTTGCAGACTCGATCCTACGACAATAAAGAAGGTAAAAAGGTTTACGTAACAGAAGTTGTGGCTGAAAACGTCCAATTCTTGGGCGCAAGGGCTGGCGAAGGCGGAACAGGATTTGATCCTGGTTTCGGTGGCGGATCCAAGCCTAGTCGCGGAAATGACAATGATCCGTTTGGTGATCCTTTTGCCGACGCAGGCAAGCCAATCAACATTTCCGATGATGACTTGCCGTTCTAATGAGGAAGTTTTCTAGTATGTGAAACTTTTACATTCCTGAAGAAGGAGGGACTCTCAATGTCACGCAAAGGACGTCCAAATAAGCGTCGTAAAGTATGCTTCTTCACAGTAAACAAAATCAAAAAAATTGACTATAAAGATGTCGATCTTCTGAAAAAGTTTATTAGTGAGCGCGGCAAAATTTTACCACGTCGTGTAACTGGTACTTCCGCGAAGTATCAACGTGCTTTGACCATCGCGATCAAGCGCTCTCGTCAAGTTGCACTGTTGCCTTACACGGCTGAATAAGAAACAGAACAGATAAAGAGGGGCACTTAACCGTGACCCTCTTTTTCGTAGATAGGAATTTCTAAAAAATTCCTATCTATCTAAGGGCAACTAAGACCCCGCCAAAGACTGGCGGAGCCAAGTTTTCTTTAACTGTATCAGACAGTATACATTTCACGAATAATCAACCTGATACAGCATGAAAAACTTCCTCTAAAGAAGGACTCGACAACATCTTCGAGAGGGCTTCTATTGAAGTTTTTCTTACTATCCATAGACAAGCCTACATATACTTACTATGAGATCATGAGAGGAGCAGCCATTCATGTCTACTCGGAAAAAACAATGGACCGACAGTGCATGGATGCTGGTAACAGCTTCCCTCCTGTACTATCTGGGCACACATACGATTCTCGGTGTGATCGCGTTTTTCTTGATATCGGTTCCCTTTGCGCTCTTGGGAACACAATTGGCTTTACGTGAAAAATCAGTGGTGACGATTCTTTTTGCGCTCCTCGGATTATTGTTAGATGGCCCCATGGGAACAGTGCTTGCGCTGCAGAGTGCATTGACCGGTCTCGTTATGGCAACCCTTTACGGACGCAAAAAGCATGCAGTCGCAGCGATTGCGGGCGGAGCTGGAGTCAATTTTTTGACGTTTGTTTTTTTCCTTTTCCTCCTTCATTTCGTCATGAACATCGATCTGATGGCAGAATTGGATCGGACCAAGCAAGAGATTATTAATGGAACGAAGGACATGCTTTTCCCTGCTGTGATGAGCCCTGATGAGTGGAAAAAACAGGTGGAGATGCAGTTTGAGATGATTCGCACGATTCTCCCAACCTTTATGATACTAATGAGCTTGATCATCGGTGGGTTGATCCATGCGTTTACCCGATTGGGAGGTAAAATTTTTCGCAGGGAAATACCGGCCTTGCCTCCGCTCCGTGACTGGAATTTTCCACGGTCCCTGTTGGTGTATTACTTCTTGTCCTTGATTATCTTGTTGTTATCAGGAGAGGATATGAAGCATACCTTTTGGGGAAATGCATTGGAAAACCTGAAAGTGATGTTGGAGGTAATCTTTTTAGTCCAAGGGTTATCCTTCTGTATGTTTGGCATCTATTTAAAGAAATGGAAAATCCCTTCTCCGGTGCTTATTGTCTCTCTATTTATTTTTCCCGGCTTAACTTATATACTTAGCTTACTAGGCATTTTTGATCTAGGATTAGGGTTGCGTAAGAGATTGGAAACAAGAGTGAAGAGGGGCTGAGGAAATGCCCAAGTTTCTGTTGAAGCGATGGTACGGACTTCATACGGTCCTGGCTCTCAGCTTTAGCCTGTTGCTGCTGGCAATTTTGACATTGTATCACTGGATGTATGGAGCGATTGGGATCGTATGCTTGATCGGCCTTGTTCTGTATGTGTTGCAAGCCGAAAAAGGATTTCAACGTGATCTTCGCCTGTATTTGTCGACAGTCAGTCATCGCGTCAAAAAAGCAGGAGAAGGCGTCATTCAAGAAATGCCGATCGGGATCTTGCTGTTTAATGAGGAAAAGGCAATTGAGTGGACCAATCCGTTCATGCAATCCATGACTGGAGAGGAAATGCTGATCGGCAAAAACCTTTCCGATGTCTTGCCTGGACTCGTGATTAAACCAGAGCAGAAGAAGCTTGAGTTTACTTATAATGAACGCGTTTATGAAGTGCTCGTCCGTCCAGAAGAGCGCTTGCTTTACTTTACAGATATCACCACGTTTAAAGAGCTCTCTGTACGCTATCAACAGGAAAAACCTGTGCTCGCTGTGATCCATCTGGATAACATGGATGAAGTGGGTCAAGTGATGGATGAGCAGAGCCGTACGCTCCTCTCGACAAGTGTAGCAGGGGTAATTAACGATTGGGCCAACAAGCACGGAATCTATCTGCGCCGAGTCAGTTCAGATAAATTTCTTGCATTGATGGACCGTCAAACCCTGGAGAGATTGGAAGAGAGTCGCTTTGATATTCTCGACGTCGTGAGGGAGATGACAGCGGACAATAAGATCCCGGTTACGCTCAGCATTGGTGTCGGGGCAGGTGTCCCTTCTTACATCGAGTTGGGTCAATACGCGCAATCCAGCTTGGATATTGCCTTGGGACGCGGTGGCGACCAGGCAGCGGTTAAAGTCGGCAACAAGCTGACCTTCTTTGGCGGCAAATCCAATGCAGTGGAAAAGCGTACCCGTGTCAGGGCTCGTGTGATTGCCCATGCATTGCGGGATTTGATCCACGAAGCCGAGCACGTGATCGTCATGGGTCACAAGCAGGCAGACATGGACTCGATTGGCGCCTCTCTTGGGGTATTAAAAGCGGTGCAGGTCCATAACAAGACGGGCTATGTGGTGCTCGACGAAGTGAATCCATCCATTGAGCGGCTGATGAAGGAAGTTTATGCGCAGCCTGAATTAGCGGAGTCCTTTATTACACCCGAACAAGCGAGCCGACTCATCTCCGGGCGTACGCTGTTGGTCATTGTGGATACCCATCGACCGTCACTGGTCATTGAACCAAGACTTTTGGAAGAAACCAGCCGGATCGTGGTGATCGACCATCATCGCCGTTCTGAGGAGTTCATTGAGGATCCTGTTTTGATTTACCTGGAGCCGTACGCGTCTTCGACTGCAGAGCTAGTGACCGAGCTCCTGCAATATCAGAGCGATCGGATTCATTTGGATAGCTTGATTGCGACGGCATTGCTTGCAGGGATTGTGGTCGATACCAAGAGCTTTGCATTCCGTACAGGCTCGCGTACCTTTGAAGCGGCATCGTTCTTGCGCAGAAATGGTGCAGACACGTCTACGGTGCAGCGCTTCCTGAAAGAAGATTTGAGTCAATACGTCAAGCGTGCTCGCTTGATCATGAATACCGAGGTATATCTGGATAAAATGGCCATTGCGACGGGTGATCTGCGAGAGGACTACACGCAGGTTCAGGCAGCCCAAGCAGCCGATGTGCTGTTGACTTTGTCCGGCATTCAAGCCTCATTTGTCGTTGCCAGACGCCAAGATGATGCCGTGCTTATCAGCGCACGTTCCCTCGGTGATATCAACGTACAGGCGATCATGGAGCAGCTGGGCGGCGGCGGACACCTGACAGGGGCTGCTACGCAGATGGAACATGTATCGCTGAAAGAAGCGGTTCGTCGTCTCAAAGAAGCGATTGATGCAACCCTGTAAACAAATGGTTGCCAGTCAGCAAGACGAGGGCCTAGTTTGAAGGAGGAGTTTGTGATGAGAGTCATCTTTTTGAAGGATGTAAAAGGGCAAGGAAAAAAAGGTGAAATCAAAGACTTGTCAGAAGGCTATGTGCGCAATTTCCTGATTCCGAAAGGTCTCGTGCGTGAAGCAACCGAAGGCAATGTTCGTGATCTGGAAGCGAAACAGCGCAGCGAGGAAAAGCGCAAAGAACAGGAAAAGATTGAAGCCCAAGAATTGGCTGTCAAAATGAATGAAATGACCGTTAAGATAAAAGGGAAAGCAGGAGAGGGCGGACGTTTGTTTGGCGCCATCTCCAGCAAACAAGTGATCCAAGCCTTGGAGGAGCAGCACAAAGTGAAGCTGGACAAGCGCAAGCTCGATATGGAAGCGATTCGCGCGCTTGGCGTTACCCAGGTGAAAGTCAAGCTTCACCCGGATGTAACGGCTACCCTGAAGGTACACGTCGTCGAAGAATAATTTTGTGATTAAACCAGGATAGGATATGAGGGATGTGACGTGAGCGACCTGTTTTTGGACCGAGTGCCACCGCAAAACAACGAGGCGGAGCAATCAGTGATCGGTGCGGTGTTCTTATCGAAGGAAGCTCTCATCACGGCCATGGAAATCCTGCGGCCGGAGGACTTCTATAAGACGGCGCACCAACGCATTTTTCAAACCATGCTGGACTTGTATGAAAAAGGAGAGCCGGTGGATCTGGTCACCGTCACTGCCGAGCTGCAAGACCACAAGCTGTTGGATGAAGTCGGCGGGGTACCTTATCTGACCGCATTGGCAGGGTCGGTGCCGACTGCTGCAAACGTAGAGTACTATGCACGAATCGTAGAGGAAAAATCGCTTTTGCGGCGGTTGATTTTGACCGCGACCAAGATCGCCAATGATGGCTACTCCCGCGAGGATGAAGTCGGTGAAATCATCGCCGATGCGGAGAAGTACATCATGGAGATCGCGCAAAACCGCAACAGCGGTGGTTTCACGCCGATTCGCGACGCTCTTTTGGAAACGTATGAACGGATTGAATTCCTCAGCCAACGACGCGGAGATGTCACCGGAATCCCATCAGGCTATGTGGATCTCGATAAAATGACGGCAGGCTTTCAACGAAGCGACTTGATCATCTTGGCTGCCCGTCCTTCCGTAGGGAAGACCGCCTTCGCACTGAATGTGGCGCAAAATGTGGCTGCTCGTGCCGGCGAGACGGTCGCGATTTTCTCCTTGGAGATGTCGGCTTCTCAGCTCGTACAGCGTATGATTTGCGCGGAAGGCAACCTGGATGCCTCCAAGATGAGGTCAGGATGGCTGGAGGAAGACGATTGGCAAAAGCTTACGATGGCCATCGGGACGTTGGCCAAAGCGCCGATCTATATCGACGATTCCCCCGGTGTAACCGTTCAGGATATTCGGGCGAAGTGCAGACGCTTGCAGGCCGAACGCGGACTCGGCATGATTTTGATCGACTACCTGCAGCTGATTCATGGCCGAGGCAAGGGAGACAACCGTCAGCAGGAAGTATCGGAAATTTCCCGGACACTCAAAGGGATTGCCCGTGAGCTGAATGTTCCGGTTATCGCGTTGTCCCAGTTAAGCCGTTCGGTAGAGCAGCGTCAAGACAAGCGCCCGATGATGTCTGACATCCGTGAGTCCGGTTCGATCGAGCAGGACGCGGATATTGTGGCGTTCTTGTACCGTGATGACTACTATGACAAGCAGACTGAGAATAAAAACGTGATCGAAGTGATTATCGCCAAGCAACGTAACGGCCCGACCGGTACGGTTGAGCTAGCGTTTCTCAAAGAATTTAATAAATTCGTTAGCCTTGATCCGCGTTTTCGTGATCAGGCAGGATAAGGCTGAAAAAAGGAAGGAAGTGATGGGGACGCTCATCGCTTCTTTTTTTTGGTGGATAAGAATTTATAAAAATTCTTATCCACATAAGTTGTAACTAAGACTCCGCCAAAGGTTTGGAGAAGCCAAGTTTTCTAATACGTGATACAAACTGTACGGAAATTTTTCCTATGGGATATATTGACAGAAACAAAATGGAGACCATATACTTGCATTACGAACATATATATCCGAATTGCGTTCGTATATGCGGATACATGTCTAGTACTTGAATGGCACACTCAAGTGCTCGGAGTTGTATCCAAAAAAATGCCTATTAAATCGAATGCCATTCGCATATACGAACAAAATGATTTGGAGGACTGGAGGAAACCTTTTCATGTCATCTTTTGAGTATGGAAATCCGGTAAGACTGCATTTTGGAGTGGGGAAAATACAGCAGGTGGGGAGCATTGCCGCTCTATATGGGAAAAGAGCGCTGCTTGTGGCATCGGACAGTACAAAATCGACGGGTCTGCTGGAACGGGTGAAAAGCTTGCTAACCGAAGCAGGAATTGAAAGCGTTCTCTTTGACAAAGTCGTACAAAACCCTCTTTCTACACATGTTCACGAGGGAGCGCAAGCAGCGAACGAAACAAAGTGTGATTTGGTAATCGGGATTGGTGGCGGCAGCGCGATGGATCTGGCGAAAGGGATTGCTTTCTGTGCGCAAAACGATGGCTCCATTTGGGAGTATGTATTCGGGCAACGCCAAGGCATAAGCGCGCTGCCGATCCTATTGATCCCTACAACGGCGGGTACCGGCAGTGAGTCAAACCGGACCGCTGTGTTCAACAATCCGGAGACCAATGATAAAAAGGGTCTCGTCCATCCGCTCATCTATCCCAAAGCGGCGATTATCGATCCTGAGCTGATGACGACCATGCCAAAACGAGTCGTTGCAGGACCGGGAGCAGACGTGTTGTTTCACGCGTTGGAGTCGTATATCTCGAAAAATGCTCATCCAATCAGTGAAATGCTTTCCTTGCGAGCCATTGAGCTGATCTCCCAAAATCTCCATCTGGTTTACGAAGACGTCAACAACGTGGCTGCATGGGAGAAAGTCGCATTAGCAAGCTCACTGGCGGGCATGGCGATTGATTGTGCGGGGACTACCTTGCCACACGCTTTGCAACATCCAATGGGTGGCCTGTTGAACGTCATTCATGCGGAAGGGATCGCAGCGATCTATATGGCCTTTATGGAATTCACCTATCCGTCAGCACCTGAGAAATTTGCTGTGATTGCCAAGACGATGGGGGTCAATACGGCTGGAATGACAAACGAAGAAGCCGCAGCAAGCAGTGTCGAGGCCGTACGGGCATTCTTATCCCGAATCAACATGCTGCCAAAGCTGTCTGATCTCGGGGTGAAGGAAGAGCATTTCGATTGGATGATCAACAATGCTCTGACAACCATGAAGGTGGTATTATCCAACAACCCCCGTGTGCCAGATGCAGAGGAGATCAGAGAGATTTACCGTAAGAGCCTGTAGCCCTGTGTTACAGGCCTTATGGGCCCAAGCGAAGCAGAACTGAGGCTTACCCTCGGGCTTCCATTTGGACGGCGATATTATTTTGCCAACTGGCAGCAACCTAACGATATGTACAATACCAGCGGACAGGGGGTACTTCAAAATGTATGCGGTTACAATTGATACGGGAACAACAAATACGCGTGTATATGTCTGGAGAGACGATGAGATCATCGCCGAAGGATTTCAGCCGGTTGGCGTTAGAGATACGGCGATTATAGGCAGCAAAGAGAAGTTGACGCTAGCAGTCAAGGCCGCAATCGACGAGGCTCTGGAGAAAGCAAAGATTACAGAGCGCAGTCAGGTGACATTTTTGGCATCAGGGATGATCACTTCAAATGTCGGCTTATGTGAAATCCCACATTTACTTGCGCCTGCAGGAAAAAAAGAACTGGCTCAGAGCATGGTCAAGATGGAGCTTCCCGAGGTGCTGGATCAGCCAATCTGGTTCGTGCCAGGTGTAAAAAACAATGTTCCGGAAATTACGCTGGATACATGTGAGGAAATGGATGTGATTCGTGGCGAGGAAGTGGAAACGGTAGGCGTAACAGAGAAATTGCAGCTAAAAGGACCAGCGATTATCATCCTGCCGGGCTCCCATTCCAAGCTCATTGGCATTGACGAGCAAAATCGCATTACGGGATGCGTTTCCACTATCTCAGGAGAATTGCTGGATGTGATCACCAAGCAAACCATTCTCGCAAATGCCTTGGAAAACTCCTTCGCCACCGAAGTGGATGAGCAGGTGCTCCTAAAAGGTGCGCAATATGCGAAGAAGGTTGGCCTGGGGCGCACTTGTTTCACGCTGCGCATTCTCGATATGTTTAGCGGCATGACAATCAATCAAAAAGCAAACTTCCTCTTGGGAGCCGTTCTTGCCACCGACATTTTGGCCGTTAAAAACAGCCGGGCCCTTCAGGTCGACCATGACACGCACATCGTAGTCTGCGGAAAGAAAACTCTGAAACTGGCACTGGCCGCATTAGTCAAAAACGATGAGTATTTTACTGGTCCACTTACGGTCATGGGTGATGAACATCAAGCCATTTCCGGTTACGGTGTAATCGCCATCGCTAGGGAAAAAGGCATCCTATAAAAGAAAGCGCTAACAAAAATCGCGAGAAGGTAAAACCATATCGGGGAGGGAGTTATCTTGGAAAAGCAAGTGGTCTTCAATGAGGTAGGGCTACAGCAGCAAAAGGTCATCGGCAGAAAAAGATGGATGGTTGTATTTTGGCTGTTGGTCGGGGGGATCATCAACTATCTGGATCGGGCGAACCTTTCCATTGCCGCGCCGGAAATGATGAAGGATTTGCATCTGACCAATACGGATATCGGTTTGATGGGGTCGATTTTTTCCTGGACCTATGCGTTGATGCAATTGCCTTCCGGGTTCCTGATTGACAAGTTTGGTCCGAAAAAGGTCTATGGATGGGCGGTCGGTCTTTGGAGCGGGGCAACAGTGCTGACGGGCCTTTGCAACAACTTGACCTCCCTGCTTTTTGCACGCGCTTTCCTCGGAGTGGCGGAAGCACCGTGCTGGCCGGGTGGAGCAAAAATTACGGCATCCTGGTTTCCGAAAAAAGAGCGGGCGCTTGCTACAGGGTTCTGGGACGCAGCATCCAAGTGGGGGCCAGCGATCGCACCGCCCATTTTGGTCGCCATCATCGTTCCGTTCGGGTGGCGAGCATTGTTCTACATTACTGGCGCCATCGGCCTCGTTTTCTTAATCTTCTTTATTTTCTTCTATAAGCAGCCGGAACAACACAAGACTTTGAGCAAAGAAGAGCTGGAATACATCAAGGCAGACGGTGGGGGGACAGCCGCTTCCATCAGCTCCTCCACCCAAGTCACATGGGGTTCCTTGTTCAAGCATAAAAGCGTATGGGGGATGATTCTCGGATTCTTCTGCTATGTGTGGATGATGAATATTTTCACCACATTCCTGCCGCTCTATTTGATGAAAACACAGAATATCGAGCTGA
This sequence comes from Bathyarchaeia archaeon, assembly GCA_035644815.1. Lineage (GTDB taxonomy): Bacteria > Bacillota > Bacilli > Brevibacillales > Brevibacillaceae > Brevibacillus_F. Next base: position 13,593 of record DASQNU010000146.1, read on the forward strand.
AACAGCTAGGCATCTACGCAAGCATCCCGTATTTCGGAGGTGTGATTGGAGCGATCGCGGGGGGATATATCACAAAATGGCTGGTTGATCGTGCAATTGTCAAAGCACCGCTTGTGGCCAAGCGGGCGACGATCAGCATTTGTGCGATTCTTGCAGGGATCACCGTAATCGGACTGCCGTTTGTAACCAGTCTCACAGCAACCTTGACATTGCTAACGATCGCGATGGTTCTGCTCTCTGCGCTATCCAGCAGCGCATGGGCTTTGCCGGGGGATGTGGCGCCATCTTCCATGGTGGCTTCTGTAGGCGGGATTCAAAACTTCGGTGGTTACTTTGCAGGTGCTCTTTCGCCAGTAGTTGTCGGCATGATCGCTGATGCGACAGGATCCTATGCGCTTGCTTTTATCAGCGGCGGCATCATCGCGGCGTGTGCAGCCCTTTGCTACTGGTTCATGGTGAAAGAGCCTATCGTAGCAGAATAAATCAAAAAGGAGTTCTTATATGGAGAAATGGAAGGTAATCAATGCGATAAAAGAGACTGGTGTCATTGCGATTGTGAGAGGAACGAAGCCAGAAGAGATCATCAAGATCGCCGAGGCTCTCTATGAGGGTGGAATCAGAGTCATTGAGGTCACCTGCAACACGCCGGGATATCTCAAAAGCATCGAAACATTGGCCGTCGCCATGGGTGACAAGATGTGCATTGGAGCGGGAACCGTCCTGAACCCAGTGATGGCACAACTGGTCATCGATGCAGGGGCGATCTTTGCTTTGGCTCCCGATCTCAACCCTCAAGTGGTAGAGCTAGTACACGAAAAGAAAAAATGTATGATTCCTGGCGTTGCTACACCGTCTGAGATGATCCAAGCACATCGACTTGGTGTTGATGTAGTGAAGCTGTTCCCGGCAGGCGCTTTGGGAAGCCGCTACCTGAAAGAGGTATTCGGACCGTTACACAATCTGGACATCATCCCCGTTGGCGGGATTAACCTTACGAATATCGAAGAATTTGCACGAGCAGGTGCCTTTGCGGTCGGAGTAGGTGGAGAGCTGGTAAGCAAAGAGGCAGTCACGGCAGGACGTTTTTCGGACCTGACGGAACGGGCACAAATATTCATAGAGAAGTTCCGCGCCGGTCAAAGCCGTTAACCCGTGACTTGCTTGACACGAAAGGAGGCTGGGATATACTTGATGTAGAAAATAAGCGATAAGTCGAGGGAACGATTTCGTGAACAAGCTGAATCGATCAGTGGCTCGGGCAATTGACATTATTGACTTGATATCCGCCAGCAAGGAAGAAGTAACGATTGCAGAAATTAGCAGGATGCTGGACATTCCCAAAAGCTCTGCGTTTGATATCATCTATACCTTGGTGGAAAAAGGCTATTTGGAAGTTGCCAATCAAAAGAACAAATCTTTCAAACTGGGCTTGAAGCTTTACCAGTCGGGGGCAAGCTATCTGGAAAAGATCAGTTTCTACGATGTTTCCCATCCGCTGCTCGAGGAAATTTCCAAGCAAGTAATGGAGACTACGTTTCTTGCAGTCGAGAATGATGGGGTCTTGGTCTATATGGATAAAGTCGAAAGTATCTCATCTGTACGGACATCTTGCCGCATAGGGTCTACCAATCCCTTGTACTGCACTGGCTTGGGCAAAGCGCTGCTGGCTTCCTATTCCGATGAACGCGTGAGAGAGATTGTGGGGAAAAGCGGGCTGCACCCTGTTACAGAGTGGACGATTACAACGGAAGAACGCTTATTCAAGGAATTGAATGAGGCTCGCCAAAGAGGATACTCGATTGATGACCGGGAAAGCCAACCAGAAATATTCTGTGTTGCCGCTCCGATTTACAACGATATCGGAAAGCCGATTGCAGCGATCAGCATCGCTAGCCTGTTTACCAAAATGGAGAATAACCCGGAACGCGTTGAGCAGTTCGGAAGGCTCATTGCAGATACAGCGTTAACCATATCCCGTAAGATTGGTTTTAAAGGGGAAGGTTTGTTTTTTGATTTACATTGATCTTTACTTTCATACACGTCCAATCCTGAAGATGAAGAGGAATCTTGATTTTCAGGATTTTTTTATATTGTGAGAAAGTCCTGACATTTTCCGAACAAATAATTTAATTACAATTACGAACGTTCGCTTTTTGTTTGACATGATGGGAGGTGTTTAGTAAAATGAGATTGTTTCGTGCCCGGAATGGAAATGACTAGAAGCAGGAGGTGTTTTTCGATGTCAACTGTCGTTGTCGTCGGAACCCAATGGGGCGATGAAGGTAAAGGTAAAATTACGGACTATCTTGCAGAAAGTGCAGAAGTAGTAGCTCGTTATCAAGGCGGTAATAACGCAGGACATACGATCATATTTGATGGAAACAAATATAAGCTTCATTTGATTCCATCGGGGATTTTTTATAAGGACAAAGTATGCGTGGTCGGAAACGGCATGGTTGTCGATCCGAAAGCATTCGTAAAAGAGCTGGAGTATCTGCATGGCCATGGTGTCTCCACGAAAAATCTGAAAGTAAGCAATCGCGCTCATGTGATCATGCCATACCACATCAAGCTAGACGTGGTAGAGGAAGCGAGCAAGGGTGCGAATAAAATTGGAACTACCGGCAAGGGCATTGGACCAGCTTATATGGACAAAGCAGCCCGCATCGGTATCCGGATTGCTGATTTGCTCGATCCAGAGGAATTTGAGAAAAAACTGGCCCGCAATTTGGCTGAGAAGAACCGTCTGTTTGAAAAAATGTATGATACGACCGGCTTCGATTTGAAGGAAATTCTTGATGAATACCTGGCTTTGGCTGAAATCATCCGTCCGTATGTGGCAGATACTTCTGTCGTATTGAATGATGCGATCGACCGCGGCAGCCGTGTCCTGTTCGAAGGTGCGCAAGGCGTACTACTGGACATTGACCAAGGTACGTATCCATATGTGACTTCCTCCAACCCGATCGCGGGTGGTGTGACAATCGGTTCCGGTGTAGGACCAACCAAAATCCATCAGGTTATCGGGGTGGCGAAAGCGTACACCACTCGTGTGGGTGACGGTCCATTCCCAACCGAATTGCATGATGAAATCGGCAACCATATCCGTGAAGTGGGCTTCGAATACGGAACCACTACCGGTCGTCCTCGCCGCATCGGTTGGTTCGACAGCGTGGTTGTCCGCCATGCCCGTCGTGTGAGCGGTCTTACCGGATTGGCGATTACCAAGCTGGACACATTGTCTGGTCTGGAAAAACTGCGCATTTGCACCGCTTACAAATATAACGGGGAGATCATTGAAGAATTCCCTGCAAACCTGAATATCCTGGCGAAATGCGAGCCTGTGTATGAAGAGCTCCCAGGCTGGTCCGAGGATATCACAGGTGTGCGCAACATCAATGATTTGCCGGAAAATGCGCGTCACTACATCGAGAGAATTACGCAACTGACTGGCATTCCGCTGTCGATCTTCTCAGTAGGTCCGGATCGTGAACAAACCAATGTCGTTCGCGGCATCTACGCGTAATAGAAACAATCAAGCTTATCTCACCTTGAGACATGGGTGGGGTAAGCTTTTTTCTTATGCGTAAAAAAATTGAAAGTGATTTGGAAACACTGACAGACAGTTGTCATATTCCTTTTCTTATAATGAGTCTAACAGTCAATAAGCAAAGGGGACGATGAGTGATGAACCATCCAGTTACCATGTACCAGTTTCACGTATGGGCGAACCAACGGATGTTTGACCGGTTAAAAGAGCTGCCGCAAGAAATCTACACCCAGGAGGTTCAAAGCATCTTTCCCACCATATCAGCAGCTATGGCGCATATTTACATGACGGACACCGTGTGGATTGACATCTTAACAGGCAAAAGCATGAGAGAGGCATTGGGGTATATGCTTCCGAAAGAGAAAGAGCTGGGAGCGAAGAGCCTGGAAGAGCTGGAAGCGATGTATGTCAGCCTGGCGGAGCGGTTTCAAGCGTTCCTCAACCAACAGGAGGATCTGGAGCAGACAATCATGCTGGATAATCCGTATGCGGGCAAAAGGGAGACTAGGCTGTCGGAAATCGTATTGCAGGTGGTGAACCACAGTACCTATCACCGCGGTAATGTATCGGCTATGCTGCGGCAAATGGGACATGCTTCAATCATGACGGAGTATGCGCTTTTTTGGTATCATAGTGATTTGAAAGAGAATAAAACGGTGTCCCCTTCATAAAAGAACAAAGGCTCTCCGAAAGTCATCACATTGACTAACGGAGAGCCTTTTATGTGAAGAAAAGCAAGAAGCTCCCGCTAGCTTACTTGAGGAAGAATCTGCCTTAGATGATGCTCCATATGATCCACATAGTCGTTGATGAGCCAGAGGAGAGTGACGTGATCCCCATTGCTAAGAATACAAGGGTGCTGCCCCTTTTCCTCGGTAAGAGGAGAGATTACCCGTACAATCGACTTGTTGAGAGTGGCCCACAGCTGGAGAATGTCCTCAAAAGGAGCGTCTTGATAGGCTTGAATCGAGACCCACTCATTTTGCGCGTAACCGACAACAGAAAAGGGGTGCTCATCCGTTTGTGCGCGGACAAAACGGCTGAGATTATTGATGGCTGAATCACATAAATGCCCGAGTATTTCCTTTTTGGACCATTTATGAGGGGCGCTTCGAACAGAGAGCTCCTCCTCTGTAAAGGCAGATAATTGCTCGGGAATCGTTTGCAGCAAAGCGGTTAAACGCGAAGCAGCTTCAAGCATGTAAGACCCTCCCACTTTTTCTCAAAACATAACACGGGGGAAGTCGAGAATCCAATAGGAGTTACTGATGGAACAGTTTGGATTTTCCGAATCAACCAGCCTAAGGAACAGGCTGTAAAAAAAATCTCTCAGCGGGACAGTCACCAATCGACACCTTCTGGGCATATGGTATCCCATACCAATGAAAATGAGGTGGCGACATTATGATGGGTTTTGATCAAAAAGCAATGAAATTGCTCGGCAAAAAGGTAGAAGTGAAAATGTACAATGGATTGATTATCTCCGGCACCATGTCACACTGCAACAAAGGATATATATGCTTTGTGACCAATTTAAAGACCCCCAATCAAGAAGAAAAAACCACGATTCGCCGTCTTGCTTTGAAAGACATCACTTCTATGGTTGAGGTAGCACGCTGATGGGTTCACGAAAAAAGCCACCTTTCCATGTGAAGAAGGAAAGGTGGCCTATTTTTGCCTATTATACCTCGCCGCCGCATGAGCGAATGATGTTGGCCGCTTCATCCCCGCGATTTTCCGGTACAACAGCCGTCAGCAGGATGGTGGGGCGCACGGGATCATCGCCTTTGTCAGCCATACCGCTTGCGGCCGGATCAGCTGCCGCCATGACGCTTGCATCGCGCCCGGTTGGGAAATCAGCCCCTTGCGTAAGATCCCCCAAGGAAGGAATTCTACCTGTGATGGGGTTCATGTACGCGGGTATTCCTTCTCCCGGATACTGTCCAACATTGTCGACTTGAACGGTTTGGAAACCTGCTTGTTTGAGTTGCTGTGCGGCTTTATTAGCATCATCCATCGAGCGAAATCCAGCAAGGATATTGCGTTCTTTCAAAAGAGCTCCTCCTCAACATATAAAATCTGCCAATTCCATGACCATATTATGACACTTGCCGAAATATCTTATTCGACGGCAAATTACACTTGATGCTGTTGCCTTTTCTATGGTAAAGTCGACATAGTTGGTTTTACTAGGCAATTTGGCAGATTGCTGGGAAAAATGTTGATAGAGTTAGAGGTAGAAAGTACCAAAATTCGAAACATTCTGCAGGTACTGAAAAAAGGGTGGTTTTCGTAACTTTTTCAGGAGGGACAGGACAATGCAATTCGCCGAGTGGAAAGACTGGCTCCAGCAACGCATCAAGCCGCTGGTCCAGCGCAGCAGCAATACAGTCAAGACAATTTCAAATCGTACATACAATTTTGTCCGTGAACATAAAAAACAGACAGCGATTGTTGCCGGTGCAGCGGTAATGTTGACATCGGTCACGGCGTACGCTGAATACTATTATGAGAGCAATATCATTCCGATTTATCACGTGGTGGTGAACGGAAAAGAGATTGGTGTCGTCAATAGTCCGGAAGTCATACATAATTGGGCAAACACCAAGTTGGAAGCCGAAAAGGCGAAATCCGGCATGACGTTGAAGATCACTGATTACATAACGTTTCAGGAAGAACGCGTATATAAAGGTGCATACGATAACGAAGCAGCGATCGCAGCCCTTTCCGATGTAGCCAATCTCAAAGTCGAAGCTACCAGAATCGTCGTGAATGGCGAGGTTGTCGGCTACGCACCTGATAAGCAGACTGCAGATGCTGTCATGGACAAGCTCAAAGAAAAATATGCAGGAATCCCTCTCGATGCAGGAAAGAAACAAGCAGTAGCAGCAGCATCGGTTCCCGTATCGAAATCCGATGAGTTAAAGCAGGTCCGTTTCAAAGAGGACGTAAAATTGGAGAGCGATACGGTTCCGGCAGCACAAGTGCTGTCAGAGGACAAGCTTGAGGAGCTGCTCAGCAAGGGCACATTCAAACAGGTGACGCATACCGTAGTGGAGGGAGATACCATCTCTGGCATTGCCCAAAAATACGGAATTCGCCAAAAAGATATTTATGCCAACAACCCTGGCGTGACGGAAAACACTTTGCTGCAGCTCGATCAGCAGCTGAATGTAACCGCGATTCGTCCGCTGGTAACGGTGCAGGTCATGGAAAATGTAGAGCGTGAGGAAGAGATTCCTTATGTGGTACAGACTCGTAATAACGACAAGCTGCCGAAGGGCGAGACAAAAGTCGTGCAAACAGGGAAAGAAGGCAAGAAGCTTGTCCAATATGAAGTCATAAAAGAAAATGGACAAGTCGTGGAACGCAAAGTGTTGAAGCAAGAAGTATTGGCTCAGCCAGTCGTGCAAATCGTTGAACGCGGCACAAAAGTGATCCCTTCTCGTGGGACAGGCCGTTTCTCCTGGCCGGCAAGCGGCTATGTCAGCAGCGGTTTCGGACAGCGTTGGGGCAGAATGCATAAAGGGATCGACATCGCCGGATCAGGTTCGATCAAGGCAGCTGATAACGGTCGCGTCGTCTCCGCTGGCTGGAATGGCGATTACGGGAATTGCGTCATTATCGACCATGGCAATGGCATGCAAACCTTGTATGGCCACATGAGATCCATCAAGGTGAATGTCGGTGATGTAGTGGCACAAGGCAAAGTCATCGGAACGATGGGTTCCACAGGTGATTCTACAGGCGTCCATCTCCATTTCGAGGTGCTTCGCAACGGATCGCCGCAAAACCCAATCCGATACCTCTCCCGATAAACAAAATGAATCATAGAATCACAGGCCTTTCCTTATCTTTTAGGGAGGGCCTGTTCTTTATTGTAACGCAGGCGCTGGGTAAATTAGGCGGCAGGAAATCGGATGCAGGAGTGGAAATGTATCAGGAAGGAAGGTGAGCGTGATGGCAAAATTGTTGGTCGTGGATGACGAAAGACCAATCGCAGATATATTGAAATTTACCTTCGAAAAAGAAGGACATCAGGTCATATGCGCTTACGATGGAGAAGAGGCGATCGAGCTGGTCAAGCAGGAAAAGCCCGATCTGATATTGCTCGACGTGATGCTGCCTGGAAAAGACGGCATGGAAGTATGCCGGATTGTCAGGCAGACTATTGACGTGCCCATCATCATGTTGACGGCGAAAGACTCTGAGCTGGATAAGGTGCTGGGGCTCGAACTGGGAGCAGATGATTATGTAACGAAGCCGTACAGCGCTCGTGAACTGATAGCCCGTGTGCGCGCGCAGCTGCGCAGGCAGAAGCCGAAAACGGAAGTGCAGAACGAGCATGTGCTCCGCGTCCATGAATTGGAGATTGATTTGCAATCCTATACGGTGTTGAAGCAAGGCGAAGGTCTGGACCTGACCCATCGGGAATTTGAGCTGCTTGTCTATTTGACGAGGCATCAAGGACAGGTATTGACGCGTGAGCATTTGCTGCAGGCCGTATGGGGATTTGATTATTTTGGCGATGCTCGCACGGTAGATGTGACGGTCCGCAGATTGCGTGAAAAGATTGAGGATGATCCGAGCGAACCGAAATACATCATTACGCGTCGAGGCCTTGGGTATGCCCTGCGCAATCCGGGGCAAGGAGGAAGTGTCTGATGTTTCGGGCACGATTCTTCAAGACGGTCCAATGGAAGCTGGTCGTCATGTACATGCTGCTGATCCTGATTGCGATGCAGTTTATTGCGGCGTACTTTTCGCGGGAAGTGGAGAGTTACTATACCAATACATTTACGGAAAGCCTGAATTCACAAGCCACCCTGCTATCCATCCACCTGGAGCGAAATCTGGCCCTGCAGCGGGACGGAAAGGAAGCGTCGGATGAGGAGATGCGGGAGGGCATTTCGTATTTGATCAGCAATCTTGTCGTGCCGAACGGAGCCAAGATCCAGGTCGTCGATCAAAATGGTTATGTGATCAGCACCACGGAAAACGAAAAGTCCGTCATCGGGCAACGAACGGCTCAGCCCGAGGTCACCATTGCATTATTAGGGACGCGAAACGAATCGCTGCGCATCGACCCCAAGACAGGCTATCGGGTAAAAGTGCTGGCAGTGCCGGTCAAAGGGGATAACATCGTGTATGGAGCTGTCTATATGATGGCGCCGATGGAGGAAGTGTACACGACGATCCGCAAGATTACCAACATTCTCGCGACAGGTACCGGGATCGCTCTGTTGTTTACAGCAGGGCTAGGGGTCGTGCTCGCGCGGACGATTACCATCCCGGTCAAAGCGATGACCAGGCAGGCACAGGCGGTGGCGGACGGCGATTTCAACCGCAGTGTGAAAATTAATGATGATGATGAGATCGGCCAGCTCGGCATGGCGTTCAACCATATGACAGAACGCTTGCGGGAGGCAATCCTGCTGCAGGAAGAAGAGCGGGAGAAGCTTGCCGGGATCTTGAGCAATATGAGCGACGGGGTAATCGCGACCAGCCGGGACGGTCATATTATCCTGCTGAACCGCTCGGCAGAAGAAATGCTGCAAATCAAAATGGTAGATGTAGTCGCCCAGGGCAAAACCTTGTATGATCTGTTGAAGCTGCCGCCAGAAGAGGAAATGCCGCTGTTTGAAGAGGGAGAGGCCAAACCGCTCATGATTGAGATGATGCTGGCCAATCGGGAACTCGTGATGCTGCGGGTCACCTTTACAGAGCTGAAGCAGGATAGCGGGAAAAAGGGTGGAATCATCGCTGTTTTACAGGATGTGACGGAGCATGTCAGACTGGAGCAGCAGCGTCGCGAATTTGTCGCCAATGTCTCGCATGAGCTGCGCACGCCGCTGACGACGATCAAAAGCTATGTGGAAGCGCTCATCGATGGCGCGGTCGAGGACAAGGAGCTGTCAGAGCGTTTTTTGCATGTGACGATGAGCGAGACCGAGCGCATGATTCGTTTGGTCAACGATCTCTTGCAGCTGTCACGCTTTGATTCACAGGGCGTACAGCTTCATCGCAAAAGCATGGATTTGGGCGAAGTGCTGCACTATGCGGCGGATCGCTTTTCCCTCATGGGCGAGCAAAACGGCATTCTCTTCACACTTGATTTGGAACCTTCTATTCCGCTTGTGCTAGCCGATCAGGATGCGATCACCCAGGTATTGGATAATCTGTTGTCCAATGCGATCAAATATACGCCAAGTGGCGGTTCAGTGACCTTGAGCGCCCGGAAGAACGAACGAAAAGGACGGGTCTATATCAGCGTCAGCGATACAGGAATCGGAATCCCCAGTCGTGATCAAAAACGGATATTCGAGCGCTTCTATCGGGTGGATAAAGCGCGTTCCCGTGAAAAAGGCGGGACGGGTCTCGGACTGGCCATCGCCCGCGAGCTGGTCAAGTCACATGGAGCCGACATAGATATCACCAGTGAATGGAACGAGGGAACGACGGTTACCTTTTGGCTGCCGTATGCGAAGGGAGGAGAAGTGGCATGAGCAATTGGTTCGAGACATCGAAGACCGTACTTCTAACCTTGCTCATTTTGCTGAGCTTCTTCCTGACCTCGATTCTGTGGAGCAATCAACCGCAATTCCAATTCATTGAACAGGTCGAGTATGTGGAGTCAAAGCCGGTGCAGACCCGGCAGCTGGAGGAACTGGTAACGCCGGAGTCGATCATCTTCCATTATGGGGAGGATCGCCATACGAGAATTTATGCCAATAGCGGTTATGGACAGTTTCGCAATATCCAAGAGGATATGGAGAAATGGTATTTTAACAACCTGACGTACTACCCGCTGACGGAAGAAAAGTGGACAGCATTAACGCGAGATTACAAGGGGTTGGAAATTCAATTCCGCGCTGCCGTTCCGCTCAGTGTGATCAACCAGCTCTTCTTGATAAACGGAGAAATCAATGAGCAGCTGAAAGCGATCGAAAGACTGTGGCTCTACTATCAAGAGGATGAAAATGTCGTCTATGCGCTGTTTATGTCCAAACAGGACAAGCTGATTTATCGCGCGCGAACAGTTGTGAGCCCAAAAGAGCTGCTGGAGACGTACCTGCCTTTGGGCAATCCGATGCCGGAGCAGATCATGAAAGTCGTCAAGACGACGACGGATGTGGATGTCAGCTATTTACGCAGTCCGTTTTGGAACATCTACTATTTGCCGAAAAATCCGTGGAAAATGCAAAAGTATCTGTATAATTATCTCCCTATCACTGAGGATCAGCTGATGGATGCTTACTTTTTAGATCGCAATCTCGTTCGGCGCATCGTGGAGCGGGACAAGACGGTGATCTTTACCGACGGAAGCCGATCGATCCAGCTACAGCCGGATACCCAGTATATCACCTATACGGATCCTGCCTTTCAGCAAGGGCGAAAAGAGTTGACCAGTGAAGAAAAGGTGCGGGAATCCATTAGCTTTGTCAACAAGCATCTCGGTTGGACGGATGATTATCATTTTGAAAAAATCGAGGAAAATGAATCAGGCACGGATATCATTACCTTCCGACAGTTTATCGGTCCGTATCCGCTGATCAGCGAGGGCGCGCAAAAGCTGGATACGATCAGAATCGTGGCTGAGCAAGGACAGGTCGTCTCCGTCAATCGTTCTCTGATTGATCTGGACAAGTATATCGATAACCGGGAATGGACGGTCATGTCCGGTCCGGAGCTGTTTGACCATTTGCGCAACAATCGCATCGTGGACACCAATCAGGTGCAAAATGCGTATTTGGCGTATGCCGTCCAGGTTCATCAAGGGTATGTGGAGCTGACGCCTGCCTGGGTAGTGGAGACGCTGGATCAGCACAGCCATGTGATCACGATGCCATCCTTGCGAAAGGGAGGGGAATGGAGTGGATTGGAGCAAAGCAAAAACGATTCTAATCTGGGCGTTTCTCTTCCTTGACCTGTTTTTGGGCTATCAGGTGTATGCCTCCCGGTCGGCGCAATGGCTGGATGCAGAAGCGGTTCAGGGCAGCAAATGGGACATTGAGCTTTATTTGCGTCAGCAGCGGATCTCCCTTTTGGCGGACGTGCCGCAAGAAACCCCGGAAATGAAATACGTCAATGTCGAGAACTATGGCTTTCATATCCTGGCCTTGCAGGAGCTGCAGGGCTTGCGCATCACCGTGGAAAATGAGCGTTCGGCGATTACCGCAGAGCTCAATCGGCCGATTCCGATCGATAAGAAAATGGAGCGGGATGACCTGTTGCGCATGCTGGGCAACCGCCTATTGTATGTGGACCAATATCAGGCTGATCCGTATTTGGCGAGTCAACAGAGCATCCGTTACTGGCAGCTGCATGGGAAATACCCGATCTTCAATGCACCGCTGGATGTTTTCCTGAGGGGCAATCTGGTAACGGGCTACAGCCAGACCTATTTCCACATCCGCAGCCAAGGCTCAGCGCGTCAGGTTGTTTCAGCGTATACCGGACTTCGTAGCTTGGTAGAAAAAGAAGTGATCAAACCAGGAGAAAAAATTGAGAGCGTCACGCTTGGTTATTTCGGTTATCATTATGATGCGGACATACAGGTGCTCGCACCCGTCTGGCGAGTGATTCATGATGGGAAAATCGATTATATCAATGGGTTTACAGGTGCCCTCGAACTGCCTCTCGATACAAGAAAGGTAGTACAATAGATTACAGCTTTGAGAAGAAGGGGATGCAGCATGAGATTTAGTGTATTGGCGAGCGGCAGTACCGGCAACGCGATCTACGTAGGTACGGATCATATGTCGCTCTTGATCGATGTAGGGATCACCGGTAAACAGGCAGAGGCTGCTCTCGAGGAAATCGGCGTGAAGCCGTCTGAGCTGAAAGGAATCCTGGTGACCCATGAGCATGTGGACCATATCAAAGGGATCGGCGTCATGGCGCGTCGTTACAACATTCCGATCTATGCCAATCTCAAGACATGGAATGAGCTGGACGGACAGATCGGCACGATCAAGGAAGAGCAACGGCAAACGTTTGAAGTGGGCGAACGCCGGGAATTCGAAGACCTTGGGGTCGAGTCCTTCGGTATTTCCCACGACGCAGCGGAGCCGATGGGATTTTGCTTTTATCACGGAAAGAAAAAACTGAGCGTGGCAACCGATCTGGGCTATGTCAGCAGCAAAATCATAGAAACGATCCAAGGTGCGGATGCGTATGTATTTGAATCCAATCATGATGTGGAAATGCTGCGGATGTCTCAATATCCATGGAGCATCAAGCGCCGGATTTTGAGCGATGTGGGACACTTGTCCAATGAAGCAGCCGGGGAAGCCCTGAGCGATTTTCTGCGGGGTCAAGGCGAACGGATCTTTCTTGCCCACTTAAGCAAAGAGAACAACATGATGGAGCTAGCTAAGCTCACGGTGAAGAATATTCTGGAGGAGAAAGGTCTATCTGTTGGACAAGATGTCCATCTACGGGAGACGTTTCCGCATCGTCCTACGAGATTGGAGGAGCTGTAGTAGGCTCGTCTGCTACATCATGAGGGTCGCTAAGTCCTGTTGAAGGGGCATGTCCATCTTTACGTGGCAATGCCTTTTGGGTGATCGTATAGAGGTCGAAGGGCTGGATCTGACGGCCTAGCTGCTTGTCGATGGTCTGCGCCTGATGCAACAGCTCGTCCTTTGTGAAGATACCCTTTTGGATAAAGAGCTCGATCATGGCGTGGAGAAGCACGGTGTTTTGGTAATCCGTTTCTTGCAGGTCCGCCATCTTGGCGATCAGATTCACTTCTTCCATCACGGAGCGCCTGTTGGTCATCTCTATCAACCCTTTCATTTCGTCTACAAGAGCCTATTATGACTTAGATTTGCCTTTTTTTCCTATCCTTATGCTTGGGAAATGCGGTTGATTCCACAATCTTTCCATATTTCTCACGCTACTTTGCCGAAAGCCATTCGTATACTAATACGTGTAAGGCTTACGTAGGGCCAAGTATATTCAGCCAAAAAAGCTGTAAACATAGGAATGAGAGAAAGGAGAGAGCAATCATGGGTTATTATGATGACATGTATGAAATGGAACGGAAAAAACGTCGGGAGTCAGGCATGGGGAAAACCATACTGACATCGGTGACCTCGGCGGTGATCGGGGGATTGGTCGTTCTATTGATGATGCCCGCGATCTCCAAGACCGGATATGTCGATACGCTGGAGCCAAGCACGGTCAACGCGATGACCAATAGCGCAGGGACAGTAGTGGCTCAGCCAATCTCATTAAATGTAGATACAGCCACGGTGCGTGCCGTGGAGAAAGTAGAAAAAGCGGTCGTGGGAGTCATCAACATCCGCCGTGTGAACGGTGACTGGTTCAACCAGCGTCAGCAATCCGTGGAAAGCGGCGAAGGATCTGGTGTTATTTTTGAAAAAGTGAATGGAAAGGCACACATCATCACCAACTATCACGTCATCGATGGCGCAAGTCAGATCGAGATCGTGCTGCCGAGCGGTGAAAAGGTGGATGCCAAGGTGCTGGGGGCAGACAGTCTGACCGACTTGGCTGTGCTGGAGATTGACGGCTCCAAGGTCACCACGGTGGCCGAGTTGGGCGATTCTTCAAAATTGAAAGTGGGAGAGCCGGCGATCGCGATCGGGAACCCGCTTGGTCTGAAATTCTCCCGTACGGTCACACAAGGGATCATCAGCTCGCTGGAACGCTCCATGCCGGTCGATGTGAATGAAGACGGCCAAAACGACTGGGAGCTGGACGTCCTGCAAACCGATGCAGCCATCAACCCAGGGAACAGCGGCGGTGCTTTGGTCAATATCCAAGGCCAAGTTATTGGGATTAATACGTTGAAGATCGCACGTGAAGGCGTAGAGGGCTTAGGCTTCGCCCTGCCGATCAATGACGTGAAAAAGATCGTGAATGACCTGAAAACCAATGGCGAGCTGAAACGTGCGTACCTCGGCATCGAGCCTTATGATCTGGTGAATGTGCCGCGCTACCATTGGAAAGAAACGCTGAACCTGCCAAACGACGTCCAATCCGGTATCGTCGTCATGAGTCAGGTAGCACCATTCTCCCCAGCGGGTAAAGCAGGTCTGCGCCAGTACGATGTCATCACCAAGCTGGATGGCCAGGACGTGAGCAACGGTGCGCAGCTGCGTAAGTTCCTCACCTTGAATAAGCAAGCCGGCGACAGTATGGAAGTCACATACTATCGTGATGGATTCATGAAGAAAACAACTGTGAAACTGGGAACCCAGCCAACGCAAAACTAAGGAATAGGTGAAAAAGAGGTGCTTTCGGGCGCCTCTTTCTTTTTTTTCGGCTTCATGGGTAAAATAAGGGGGAGTTATTTTACCCAGAACGGAATCGATACGACAGGAGCGATAGATGAGATGAATCAAACACAGCTGCGTATACAAGGAAAAGACTTCGAGATTTATCCGGAGCATGGGATCCGTGTAGTTTGCTTAGAGCATGTAGAGCAGGAGCTGGACGAGTACGTGGACAAGTATGAGGTGGCGCCGGATACGTTTGCTCGCGGGGATGTGGAGGATGCCACGCTCACAGATAAATGCATGGTATGTGGAGCGGAAGGCAAGATCGTTCTTTTGCATGTGAAAGGAAATCAGGGATAAGATGCAGATTACGGTGATTAGCGTAGGGAAGCTGAAAGAAAAGTATTTGAAGGAAGGGATCGAGGAGTACAGCAAGCGGCTGTCTGCTTATTGCAAACTGCAGCTGGTTGAGGTCAATGATGAAAAGGCGCCGGAGGAAATGAGCGCCGCCGAGATGGAGCAGGTCAAGCGCAAGGAAGGCGAGCGGATTCTGGCGCAGATCAAGCAGGATCATTTCGTGATTGCCCTAGCGATCGAAGGGCAGATGTGGACGTCGGAGAAGCTTTCCAGCGAGCTGGACAAGCTTGCTTTGCATGGGAAGAGTCAGGTCGCGTTTGTGATTGGCGGGTCCTTGGGGCTGGCCGATGCGGTGTTGAAGCGGGCGGATGTGTTGTTGTCGTTTTCCAAGATGACGTTTCCGCATCAGTTGGTACGGTTGGTGTTGTTGGAGCAGGTATATCGGGCGTTTCGGATTAGTCGGGGGGAACCGTATCACAAGTGACGGAAACATATAGATATTTTGGGACTAAAGGAGGAGATTTACTTTTAATGTAGAATCCAAAATTATACAATAGAATCCAAAAGGGCGTGTACGAAATGACTTATTTTATGGAGACAGTCCCGAATATAATTGAAAATAATAAACTTAGAGAGCCGCAAATCGAGGCATATATTAAAATAAAGGAATACTTCGAAAGTAATCCATACGGAGAGGCTTTAGTTGTTTTGCCAACTGGAACGGGGAAAAGTGGATTAATATCAATAGCACCTTTTGGTGTCTCTCAAAAAAGAGTTCTTATAATAACTCCAGGTTTGGTGACAAAAAAAAGTGTGATAAAAACTCTACATCCACTCGAAGATAACTTTTGGCTCAACTATGATGTAATCTTTTCCCCAGAGGATATGCCAGTAGTTGAAGAATATGAACCAGAAATGCTGCTATCCAGTTTGGAAAAATGTAACTTTGTAATTACGAATGTACACAAATTACATACTGGTAACAATAAATCCTTAATAAATAGAGTTCCTAGAGATTTCTTTGACTTAGTTATTGTTGATGAGGCCCACCATTCAGTTGCTAATACATGGAGAGAGGCTCTTGAATATTTTTCAGAAGCTAAGAAACTTCATGTGACAGGAACCCCATATAGAGGTGACCATATAGAACTTCCTGGTGAGGAAATACATAATACATCATTATCTGAAGTTATGGCTTTGAAATATGTAAAATGGCTTAGAAAAGCAACAATAAATAGTGAAAACCTATACTTTAATATTCCTGGTGATCCCAAGAAGTACGATAAAGATGAAGTCCTTGCTTTAAAGGAGAAGGAGTGGGTTGAGAAATCAATTGCACTTTCTAGAGAATGTTCTGAAGATGTAATTCAAGAAAGTTTAAAACAGTTAAAAGCAATTAAAGATGCTTCTCCTAATATCCCTCATAAGATTTTGGCAGTTGCTTGTAGTATTGCCCATGCAAGAGACCTAGCACATTGGTATAAAGAAAAAGGCAAAGCCGTACGTGTAGTTCATAGTGGTATGAGTCCCGAAGAACTTGAACAGGCATTTGTAGATATTGAAGATCATAAATGTGAGGTAGTTGTCTCAGTAAATATGTTAATGGAAGGTTATGATCATAAGTATTTGACGATACTTTCCCTTTTTAGACCTTATAGAAGTTTAAATGCATTCGCTCAAGTTGTCGGAAGGGTTTTAAGAGCAATTCCAAATGAAGAAATAACAGATTTTGCAATAGATAATAACGCTGTGGTTATTTTTCATGAAGAAATAGGTCTAAACTCAATGTGGGAAGTATTTTCAAAAGAAGTGGAGAAAAGTAAAAGAATCCCTGTAAGGGATTATGAAATTTCTGATAAAGAGTATACAAAGAGAGAGATTGTTTATGCTTCTATCGAAAAGGACGAGTATTTTATAAGTGATAGAGAATCATATCTTACAGGACTTGACTTCAATCAATTGTTTGAACAAGCAAGGCGCCAGATTGAATCGGAACTTGAAAGTAAGATTCAGAAACTCAGAGATGCGGGACTTAGTGAAGAAGAAGTACAGGCTGCTAAAGAAGCTATAAAGAAACAATCAATAAACTCAAAAAAAGGTGAAATAGACGATCTCTTACTTTCTAAAAGACCAGAGTTATTAAGGAAAAAAACGAGAGAATTTTTATTTAATAATGCGAATGAAGCAGTGCAAGCAATACTTGAAGAAAAGGGAATTAATCCAAAAGGTACAGAATTATACGGAAAGTTCAATAAAATAATACACAATCTAAATAGCGATTGTAGTAATGATGGAATTTTAGTAAGATACCTTAATGCTAGATTGTATAGTAAGTACGGGCCCGTTAAGAAAAGGGAGCCTGAAGCTTTACTTGAATCTCAGAGGTTCCTTGGTGTTTTAACAAATGAACTAAGGAGGATGTTATAAAATGGAATTTTCAAATTTAATAACTGATAAAATAAATCAATTAATCAACCTGCTACTCACTGATGGTGTGCAACCAAGTGATTTGGCAGATAATATTTTCCTAAATGAATATGAAAATATTTCATATACAAAGCTCAATGGAATGGTAATTGGAGAACTTGTCTTTACTGAAAATATTGAACAAAGAGAAATAACAACAAAGCTGAGATATTACTACAGAGCTGATAAAAAAGTGGTAAGAATTGAGGAGGAAAGTTTCAATAATACAAAGGTGATTTGGGACAGGGAATCCTATGAAGAAAAAATCTTAAACGAGCTGCTTTCCCTGTTAGCTCAATTTCATAGCAAGGCACAAATTAATAATTTTGTTTCAACACTACCTGAAGAATTAAAATTAAGTATAAAAGAAAAAGTACCTAACTTAATAGCTTAAGAGAGAGGCATACCATAATGGTATGCCTCTCACGAATTAACATTGTGAACCTTGGGTTATATTGTTTGATTGAAGACAATAATTGCATAGACGAAATGATTTAATCTTAGTAACGAGTTTACAAGGGGTAATGTTTTATGAGTTATCAAAAATATTTTGCTAAAAGAGCAGTAATTCATACTTTAACGTTGATTATCCTATCTCTAATAATTTCACAAATAGGTAAAACACTATATCCGGATTGGTACATAATTCTGTTTACTGACTATACTTGGTGGATCATTTTTATTGTGGCTAGCTATTTAGGTTACAAAAAATATCGTGACTTATGTGATTTATCGAATCGATGGGATTTTATTTACAATCTCAAACAAGAAGAAATGTCATATGCTAAATTAGAGAAGTTAGCTGTCTCAACTGGGATACGACGAGAGGCAATTGATAAAAAAATAGATATACTTAAGTCACTATCACCTATTCCTTTGTTACTATTTATAGCAGGAATATACATTAATAATCAAAATATTCTGTCTAAGGAAATACTTATATTTTCAAAAAAGCTATTGCTTGGAGACATACTTATGTATCTAGGTATTGGAACACCAGTTGTATATCTTTACTTTTTATTCGCTTCATATAAAGCATATGAAAATATTTCATATCAGTTAAGTGAATACAAAGGTGAATCCATTGTAATGAAAGAGATATATAGCAATAACAAGGACAAAAAACAATAAGATTAGAAATCTAATAGTATTTAGTTTATAGGGTTATCGTATTAAGAACTTTACAAAATTAAGTTTAGTAAATTTTTTGTTAAAGGTTTTCAAAATTCAGACAAGCGCATCGTAAGTATCAACAAAGGCTTCGGTCAGAAGGTTGTTGAAGATTTTGACTTGTTTAGTTATAAATGGTATGATTATTTCCAGTAAACGCCTCATGAAAATAGTTATGAGGGAAATTGGTGAAACTCTGTCAAGCTTTATCTCAATTGTAATCTCACTGATTAACCAGTTGATTACAAACGATATTGCTGTAGGATAATTTGGCATTTGGAAACTAACACCTCCAATAGTCATAATCATTAACCAATTCAATATACTAATTATAGTATATGCTATTAGTGCTTTCAGTAGTCTCTTTATAGGCTAGCAATAGCCTGTAATTCGAAAGGAGAGTATGCTTGCAAGGGATTCTGTTCTACAGAGTAATAGACTACGATTACATTCCCTTGTAAGCTCTGCCAAAATGGACATTAAAAAATATCGGGTCAAAGGATATACTCATTTTGATAATAGGATTTCAATTGAAAAAGTAAAAGATAAAATACAAAATCCATGCTGGGTATCAAAGCATGGTTTTTATCCGTTTGTACATTTTAAAATAGAATTCCAAAAGTACAATAAAAAAGACAAAAGCAAAAAAGAAAAAGTTCGAAAAATTTTTTACGCATCTCATATTGATAGTTTTATTTATAAGTATTACGGTGATGAACTAAACAATCATTATAACCGAATAGCAAATGAGTTAGGGATTAATGAAGTAGCAACAGCATATAGAAATAACTTATCAGGAAAAAGTAATATTAACTTCGCTAAGGAAGTAATTGACTTTATAAAAAGGCAGCAAAATGCATATGTTTTTGTTGCTGACTTTACAAATTTTTTTGACAAGTTAGATCATAAATATCTTAAAGACAAGATTAAATATGTGATTAAGAATAATACTTTGCCAAGTGATTATTACAATGTTTTTAAGAATCTTACTAAGTATAGTTATATTATTAGAGATGAGATAGAAAGAGAAATAAAAGATAAACCCAAAAAGTCGTTTAAATATTTCACTGAAAAAGAATTTAGAGCCTTCAAGTATAAAAATATTTACAAAAATCACAACAGTTTTGGGATTCCACAAGGCGCTGGAATTAGTTCTGTTTGTTCAAATATCTATCTCTTGAATTTTGATATGCAAATAGCGGATTACGTTAATAAACATAAAGGTATATATAGAAGATATTGTGATGACTTAATAATTGTTTTGCCTATAGATGGAGAAGTAAAAGATTTTGAGTATAGTATCCATCAGCAATTTGTAGAGAGCGTTAAGCAACAAATTCCAAACCTTGAAATACAAGCTGAAAAAACAGGGAATTATTTCTATATAGATAGGAAAATATATGATTTAAATTTCAATGAGACTAAATTGGATTATCTCGGATTTAGTTTTAACGGAGAAGAAGTTCGCATTAGAGAAAAAAGCTTATTTAAGTACTATTCACGAGCTTATCGTAAAGTAAGGGTTTGTAATCGGATATCCAAAGAATTTGGTAGGAAGTCGTATAGGAGAGAGCTATATAAAAATTATACCCATTTAGGTAAGTAT
This sequence comes from Bathyarchaeia archaeon, assembly GCA_035644815.1. Classification (GTDB taxonomy): domain Bacteria; phylum Bacillota; class Bacilli; order Brevibacillales; family Brevibacillaceae; genus Brevibacillus_F. The sequence continues at coordinate 33,991 of DASQNU010000146.1, forward strand.
AGGAAGGATCAAGGTAATTTTCTCAGCTATGTTTCAAGAGCACAGAGGATATTTGATGAAAATTCTTGTACTATTAACCTTATGGAACACCAGGTGAAAAATCATTGGAAAAGGATTAATTCACTGCTTGAAAAACACTAGATCATAATAATAACAATAGAAGCCTGTCATTAAAACCAGTGGGCTGGTGGGCATTTCCACATGTGGAAACGTATTGCGCTGTAATACGATTCATTTTTAAATAACTTGACCGTCCGATAAGCTACGGTGAGCCGTATCATAAGTCAAGTTTTTAGTAAAACCAGAAGAGTACGACATTTTTATTATCACTGTCTGAGGATTTTTGAAGATACAACGGTCGTTTTCAGTTTATATGAGCCCTGTTCCCTTTATAGAGAACCGGGTTTTTTCATGCTGTCATCTATAAGAAATCCTTATAATTGCTATAACTGATGCTGATTGCTCGTGTTCGCCTATTTGTGAGATAGTTAAAAAAACTAAGTTGATCAAATTACTCGGAATAATTTGTCCTGTGCGAGGTGCATATCGTTGGTACTTAAGGTGACAGACAGTCCTTTCAGTCAGGAACAAGTGGAGCTCCTGAATCGGTTG
>DASQNU010000147.1:0-46443 GCA_035644815.1 Bathyarchaeia archaeon
ATGGGTTGGCAATTGCGGTTTAACTTCTTTCAATTGTGCAGCATGACCATCCGCTCCATGGGACTTGGCCCGGTCATTTACCTTTTCAACGGCCTGATTGTGTACACGTTTCTGCTCGCGATATCGATGACCTTGCACCAGCTCTGGCTTACGAATCGTTTTTCCGCAAAACTGTCATTGTGCGAGCAGCGCGAGGAAACGGCCCGGATCAACCGTCTTTTCAGCGAGGGAAAAAATGAGTTCCTGGTTGTGAAGCAGCAGGAGCCATTTGCCTTCACCTATGGATTTATCCATCCACAGATCGTGCTCTCCACTGGCCTTTTGCAGCTTCTGGATGAGCAGGAGCTGTCTGCGGTTATTCATCATGAGGCCTTTCATCGGAAACATGCAGATCCGCTCAAGACCTTTCTGATGTCGTTGTTTGCAAAAGTGTTTTGGTTCATTCCCGTACTCAAGCACCTGGATGCCCATTATAAAATCATCCGGGAAGTGTTGGCGGATCTTCATGCCATGGATCATGCCGGCGGTACGATCCCGCTGGGCAGCGCACTGTTGAAGCTGTTGAAAAAAGGGCAGTTCATTCCGGCTCATGCAGCCGTACATGTTTCCATTGGCGGAGCTTCCATCAATCTGCGCATTCAACGAATACTGGATCCAAAAACAAATATTCCGTTTGTACTGCCAACCACATCGGTTGTTATTTCCCTGAGTACCGTGTTGGTATTTGTTCAGGTCTTCTTGGTCGCCATGACCTGATTTTTTTTACAATGTTACACTACACAATGTAGTTTAATATAGATCAAGATGTACATAGAAAGGGAGGAGAAAACCTATGCTTTTGAAAAAATATCCTGAGATTGGCACGTTGATCGTCCGTGTGGTGGTCGGCTTGGTCTTCTTCATGCACGGATTGTCGAAATTTCAAGGCGGTCTTGCAGGAACAGCCGGCTTCTTTGAGAAGATGGGCATTCCCGGGTTCATGGCATACGTTGTTGCCAGCATTGAGCTGATCGGGGGGCTTCTCGTAATCATCGGGATTGGCTCGCAAATCATCCCGGTCCTGTTCGCCGCGATCATGCTCGTCGTCATGTTTATCATGCCACCTGGTGAGAGGGGTTTCTTTTCGAGCCACGAGTTGCACATCTGCCTGCTGGCCATGTCCGTCTATCTCACGTTGAGCGGCAGCAAGCTCTTTGCTCTGGAACAAAAACTGTTTGCACGCAAGCAGGTTGGATAAAGCCCCATACTTTTCTTGAAAAAACGAAAGCCTCGCCATATCTTTGGCGGGGCTTTCATGGCAATTATGTCGAAGGGCGATATAAATGCGTGTCGATCAAAGTGTTTCATGAAAGACATCCAATGAATAAAAAACATGATGATGCAGTCGATTGATGATTTGCTTGATGACGTCTCCATCACGAAATTCATCATGATCAACATTTACGAGATCAGAAACCTTTGCCCACTTACTATCGATGATCTCTTCTTCCATATGCAAGACGCCACTCGTAATTCTGGCAATAAAATGAAATAGAATGACTTGGTTACCTGCACTACTTGTAAACGTATAGATACCTGTTGTGCCAGTAAGCTCCACATCCAATCCCGTTTCCTCCCGTACTTCCCTTCGAGCGGCAGAGAGAATTTCTTCTCCCGCTTCCATTCGACCACCTGGAAAGTTCCACTTATTCACGGCACCTGGTTTATTTTCTTTGATCATCAACACTTCTTCATCTTTGAAAATAGATACACTAGCGACTAATACAATTCCCCTCTGGGTCATCCTGTGCTCCTCTTGTTTGCGTATTCGACCATTCGCCGGTTAGGCAAGCTTTACATCACATGTATTTTTTTCCTGCACCCATGGCCACGTAATTTCCATGAACTTTCTTTGATTTCTCTACAGCACTTTTACAAACAAAACCCGATCTTGTCCCTTCCCATCATAGTTAACAGTAACTGGAACACCATCAACCTCACTATTTCCTTTTGCAATTTGGAATCCCATACGTGTGTGAAAAGCTATTGAGGTTTTATTTGCCGGCGATGTGACACACCGAACTAGGTTACACCCTTTCTCTTCAACCTTATCGAAAAACATCTGATAAAGATATTTTGCAACTCCATCTTTCCGATAATCTGGATGCACACCAATAAAGTGAATGTAGGCTTCCATCGGATATGTTTGCGAGACAAATCCGATTAAGAAACCTATGATTTGCCCATCTTGTTCAGCAACAAAACTTGTATCTTGAAAATGCTGAAAAAATAGTTTTGGTAACATGTCTGCCATATGCCGCCCACCCCACCAATCATTTATGACTGTGATCACTGGTATGTAGTCGGATTCAAGTACATGCCGTACATTCATGAAAATAATACCTCCACATCCAAATATTTTGAACCGGAATTACCATATTTTACAGTCAATCTATTTTTTGCTATTTCTACAATGTTAGCATTATATGACTCACAATCTTTCATGGAAAAATGCCCGAAACTTCTGGATACTGGTGTTACTCTTTCTTTTGGAGGTAACTTCATGGCTTACGACATTCATATCACACGTGCGGATCACTGGTTGGAAAGTAGCGAAACATAACAGAACGAAAGATAAGGAAAAAATCCCCTTTAAAGGAAGTGCCAACAATGTCTGCAAACCAGCCATCACAGAATCATATTGTGAAAAAAGTATTTTTGGTCATCATTACTCTTTTACTAGCGACAATGGTTTTTTGCTTTTACATTGGAGCGGCTGATTATGGATGTGCAGCTGGTTTTTTACTGATTGCGTGTTTTCCATTTTTTACAGGGTGTTCAGTTTTGAAAATGCAATTTATATAGACCGACATGGAGCGCGTTCGGATTATGATCACTCTAAATTACCTAGTTAAAAATCTACATAAAACGGGTGTCGGTCCGTATCTAAACAAAGCTCAATTCGTTGGCAGAAATTTTTCCAAGTTACCATCTCTAACGCTTTCTCGACTGGAAAAAACCCTGCTTCCAGGCACTCGGGAGTAGTAATCAAGTCTCCACCAACCGGTCTTCCTAAAAATAAAAAATTGCATATACAGCCACTTACGTTTTGAAATACTCCACAAAACTTGGTGATCTCGATTTCCAACCCGCACTCTTCCCTTGTTTCCCTTATTGCAGCATCTTTCACTGCTTCTCCTTCTTCAACCATTCCTCCGGGCATTTCCCATCCTCTTCTGGGACCTTTGATTAATAAAATCTCCCCATGCTCATTCATAACAATGGCTGCTGCAGACACAAAATGTTTGGGAACCATCGCCATCCCTCCTTCCTTCCTTCCTTCCTTCCTTCCTTCCTTCCTTTTCATTCTGGTAGCAACTTACGCAAAAAGAACAACCTGCTCCTACTGAAACCATTTTCCCATGGTTCTTGGTTCCACACCATGAACAGCCGTTCCTCCTCAGACAATCCTTTTTAAAGCTGCAATTGCAATATCTTTACACGAGCAGAATCTGCCACATTCGTCATTACATTAACGGGAAAGATAACATCGTTATAACGAAACCCAAGTAAGGTTATTGACTAAAACCTTACGTAGTAACTATAATGGTTACAACGGTGGTGATGCACTTGAAGCAAATTAGCACACGCTTTTCTATCGCTGTTCATATCCTTTCCCTGATTGCTGTCAGTCCGAGCGAATGCACGGGGGACTTCATAGCGGGCAGCGTCAATACAAATCCGGTGATCATCCGAAGAATCATGGGCATGTTAAAAAAGGCAGGATTAGTAGACGTACGTCCCGGAGTGGGCGGCGCTTCTCTGCTTAAAGCCCCTGAGGAAATTACCCTTCTTGATATTTACAGGGCTGTTAATGTGATTGAGGAAAATCAATTATTCCGTTTCCATGAAGCCCCGAATGTGCAATGCCCAGTCGGACGAAACATTGAGACGGCACTCCAAGCCGAGTTGCATGAGGCTCAATCCGCAATGGAACACAGGTTGGCACAGACGACTTTGAGTCAGCTCACAGCAAAATTCATTTAAATGAGAGCTCCTTTACGAGCTTTTATTTTATAAACAGGTTGTAACTATTCAGGTTATAACAAAAACCATTACAACATTATATGTTTGGAGGAAGCGAAGATGAAATTGCTAGTCACAGGCGCAACAGGAAAATTGGGTACAAAAATTGTAGAAACACTATTGAAATCTGTACCCGCAAACAATCTGGCTGTCAGCGTCCGCAATCCTGAAAAAGCGGAAGGACTCCGAGCACAGGGAGTAGATGTTCGTCATGGAGATTTTGACCACCCGGAAACATTGGATTCCGCCTTTGCGGGTATCGATCGTTTATTAATGATCTCTGCGGATGGAGACACCGACACCAGAATTCGCCAGCATACAAATGCGGTTGCTGCCGCAGAGCGTGCACAAGTAAAATTTATTGCCTATACCAGCTTAGCTAATGCAAAGGATAGCGAGCTTTTCCTGGCGCCCGTACACCGCGCTACAGAAGAAGCCATCGCCAAAACAGGCATTCCTTACTCCTTTTTGCGAAACAACTGGTACTTGGAAAATGAAATGGCAAGCATCCAAGCTGCGATGGCGGGAGCTCCGTGGGTAACTTCTGCTGGAGCTGGCAAGGTGGGTTGGGCACTGCAACAAGATTACGCGGAGGCTGCTGCAACCGTATTGGCGGGGAACGGACATGACAATACGATCTATGAACTCTCGGGTAAACTGATGACGCAAGAAGAACTGGCCTCAGCTCTTGGCACGGTTTTAGGAAAAGAAGTACCCGTGCAACAGGTCGATGACGCTACTTATGCCGACATCATGAAAGGTGCAGGTGTACCCGACTTCGTCATCCCTATTCTCGTAGGTATCCAGCAAGACATTCGAAAAGGCACGCTGGAGATCGAAAGCAACGATTTCGAAAAACTGCTTGGTCGTCCAGTTACTCCACTCAAGGAAGCACTAACGCTTATCGTGAATGGAATCTCGCAAACAAAATAATTACACTCGATAGGAAAACCGACCTTCCGTAATGGGAGGTCGGTTTTGTCATAGGACGGACGATGGCTCAGCCTATTTCAAGAAATATTTTATTTTTTGCAGCCCGTCCTTCATATTGGGATACCGAAGCGGAATATCAAAAAGTGTTGTTTGCTTCAATACGCTTTTGTGATGTGAGAACGTATCGAAGCTTCCTTTGCCATGATAAGCGCCGACCCCGCTGCTGCCAACCCCGCCGAAAGGCAGATACGGTGAAACAATATGATAGACCGTATCGTTCATACATCCTCCCCCGAAGGAGACGTTTTGTAACACCTCTTGCGCTACGGCGTCGGCCTCCGTGAAGACATAGAGCGCGAGCGGATTCGGGTGATTCAGAATCCCCTCTATCACTTCGGAGAGCTGGTTGTATTCCAGAACGGGAAGAATGGGACCAAAGATTTCATCCTGCATGACGGGATCTTCCCATGTAATCTTCGTGAGAACAGTCGGTTCGATCGCGAGCCCGTCTTTGTTTGTATTCCCGCCAATGCGGGTGTCGCCGTTGGTTAAAAAAGACGCGAGACGATTGAAGTGCCTTTCGCTGACGATCCGGGTGTAGTTCGGATTCGTTAACGGATTCTCTCCGTAAAGTTCTTTGATCGACTCGTGCAGCTGATTGAGAAATTCGTCTTTGACGTTTTGGTGTACATACAAATAATCGGGTGCCACACAGGTTTGGCCAGCATTCAAGAACTTGCCCCAAGCAATCCGTTTGGCAGCAAGCTTAATATTGGCATCCTCATGAACGATACATGGACTTTTGCCGCCTAATTCCAACGTTACAGGAGTCAGATTCTTGGAAGCGGCTTCCATGATGACTTTTCCGACCGGAACACTACCGGTGAAGAAGATATAGTCTACTTTTTCCTGAAGAAGCGCTTGGCTTGTTTCCACCCCGCCTTGAACGACCGAGATATACTCTTCCTGAAAGAGGGCGGCGATCAGCTCCCCTAACACTTCGGAGGTTTTCGGCGTTAACTCGGAAGGTTTCAGGATGGAGCAATTTCCTGCGGCGATGGCACCGATCAGAGGCGCAATGGCCAGCTGAAAAGGGTAATTCCAGGGGGAAATGATCAGCGCTACGCCGTAGGGCTCGGGATAAATATAGCCAGTGGAGCCGATATGCGTCACCGGCGTTTTTACTCTTTTCGGCTTTGCCCACTTGCGCAGATGTTTCATCGTAAAACGAAGTTCCTCCAAGACGATGCCGATTTCCGTAGAGTAGGCTTCAAACTCGGATTTGTTTAAATCAGCTTTTAGCGCATCCATAAACTTCTTTTCATGCTGTTTGATACCGTCTCTCAATTTTTGCAGCGCATTCAGGCGAAAAGTGATGTCTTTCGTTGCGCCGGTGCGAAAATACAGGTTTTGTTTATCGATGAGCGATCGGTAGTTTTCCATTTGTGAAAAGCCCTGCCTTTGTCTAGAGAGGTTATTTGTCATACTAATCCCCTTAATCCTTATTCCTTACTCATGTGAGAAACGGCGGGATGGCGAATCGATCCACCGTTGAGTTGACTGGTTACTTTCTTTTGAGGTGGTGCTTGAAGAACGATAATGTATCCCGGATGATCTTCCGGGACGTCTCATCGTCATGAAAAAGATCGAAGCCATGTTGCCCATTCGGGTGTGTAACCAGCTCAACCGGAATCCGTTGGCGTTTGGCTTCCTCGATGAAACGATCGATGGAGTCATTAAAGTGCGGGCGGTCCAAGCCAGCCTTCACTACATGCATAGGCGGCACCTTTGCTGGGTTGGTTTTTAGATGGGTAATTGCCGAAAACTGTTCGACGGTCTCAGCGGATAAATCAGATATTTTATCCAAAAGACTATGTAGATCCATCAGCGCATAGTAGGACACCACACAGGTCAACCATTCTGGTATGGATCGCAAAAGCGCTGTGAGGGCTGTTGGTCCGCCTGCTGAGCAAAGCCACACTCCTATATTGGCGGAATCAACGCAAAGATCGGCCGCGTTATGCTGTACAAAGGCAAATAGATCCAGGATATCTTCTGTTGGGCCATGCATATCGGTGAATTGATGAGTGGAACGATGCGTAAAGGTGATACCGATGAATCCGCATGCTGCCGCCAATTGGCACCAGGACCTGTATTGGCCGCTTTCCTTAATGGATTGTAGGTGCTCCCATGCGGCATCGCCGTGGATGAATAGGATCGCAGGCAGCATGGTACACTGGTCATGGTCTGCCGGATAGTACACGTCCATCGTCAGCTGGGTTCCATCAATCGTTTTGTACACGATGTCATGCTTCACTTGAGCATCCTCCATATGAGGGATGGAATAGACAACGGTTTGCTTGAAAATGTCCGATTGTGTCACTTGGATTCACCTCTTCATTAAGGCTGAAATTACCGGAATTTTCTTCCTTAGCACTATAGTACAGCATCCGCGCGGTTTGAAAGCAACAGAGTTATGTAAAAAAACCAATTAATCAAACATAAACTGATACCCCGCCGCCCTAATGATGACGGGTTATCGGTTATTATTTCAACTCTTTGTTTTTATCGTACTCTGGTGATAAAACATCTGCCATCTGTCTTCACGATATTTCCATATGGAGCTGCGCATAGTATGAATCATCCGAGTCTCGTCAATTAAGCGATAGGTTGCAAGAACAACATCAACAGCTAAGGGATGTACTTGAAAATCATAAATCGTCATTTTAAATGGCTTTAGACCATTTGCACAATCCTTCTTGTACCACAGATCCCCATAGCTCCCTACTTCAAACCAATCATCGGCAAGCAAATGATTGATTTCCTCCGGAGATTGCGGAATTTCCTCTTTCAGTAAACGTTCTTCCAATTCAAGTATTTCAGCCTGTAGTGAATTAGTTCCCATTTTCATACCCCCTTCAATAAATAGATTCTTTTGCTTTGATAACTCTCGAATCAAAAAACGGGCACCTCAACCAGCAGGCTGCCCGTTTCACGTCTCATTCAATTAATTCGCACTCCCCAACCGAATCATACGCTTACTCTCCGAATCCCAGCGGAAACTAACCACTGCCAGCGACAGAACGAACAGCGTAAAGCCCCCAAGGATCAACGCGAAGAAAAAGGCGGAGGATAAATCTCCTTGCACAGTCGCTTCCGTTGCTTGCACAAAGTACGTAAAGGGTGAGCACTTGCTAAGCACCTGCACCCAGACCGGCGCATTCTCCAGACTGTAAAACGCCTCGCTGAGAAACAGCATCGGCATCCCGGTCAGGTTGGAAATCATGTTCACCTGTCCCTCGTTTTGCGCGAAGTTGGCCGCCACAAAGCCCAGGCTGACAAAACAGATCGTTCCCAGAATCAAAATGAGTACCAACGTCAGCAAACTGAGTACACTGAATGCTACATGGAAGACAATCATGCCGACCAACAATGTAACCAGGCTAACGATCAACCCCACTACTGTGCGTGCCCCTGTGAGACAGCTGACAAAGGAAGCGATGGAAAAAGGCGTGGCTTTTAACAGCTTGTAAACCCCGCGATTGCGCTGCTGCAGCACTGCGAAGGCCGTAATATTCAACGAGCCAAACAGGACGCTCATTGTCAGGACTCCTGCCAGCAGCTGTTGCGAGTATTGGGGATCATCAAAATACGTGCCCAACCCGATCAACAACCCGATCGGAAATGCGATGGACCAAAACAATGTCTGGGCGTCGCGAAACAAGCTGCCCAGCATAGTCTTAAACACGATCATGCGCACTTTTGTTTCCTCCTTCGTCACTCCGTTAGCGTCAAATACAACTGCTCAAGATTTTGCACCCGATGCTGCTGTTTCAGCTGCTCAATGGTTCCGCTCGCCCGCACCTGTCCATCGGCGATCATGATCACGCGTGTAGCCAGCTTCTCTACCTCTTCCATATCATGCGAGGTGAATACGATGGACGTCCCTGTCGCTGACAGCTTGCTGATCAGTTCGCGGATTTCGTGTCTGGCCCGGGGATCCAGCGCCGCCGTCGGTTCATCCAGAAAAATCAGCTCGGGATTGTGCACCAGCGTCATGGCGATGGCCAACCGCTTTTGCTGGCCACCTGAAAGCTTGGAGGCATCCGTTTTCCGTGCTCCCTCCAGACCGCACCGGGCCAGCGTATCGTTGAGCTGCTGATCCGTGATGTTGACCCCATAAAAGGCGGCAAAGAGCCGAAGATTTTCCTGCGTATTCAATTCCGGAAAAAACGGCGTGGTTTGCAACTGCACGCCGATATGCTTGTTGGGTTCCTGGCACCAATAGCGAACGGTACCTTCATCCGGTTTTCGCACGCCGATGACCATTTCGAGCGTGGTCGATTTTCCCGCGCCATTGGGGCCAATGATGGCAAGCACCTCGCCCCGGTTAATCTGCAAGTCGATCCCCTTCACCACCGTCCGGTCGCCGTAGCGTTTTAACAAGCGAACCGTACTCACCAGACTCTCCATTCGGGATTTCCTCCTTTTATTTGTTCTGACCCTGCATATCTGCCGTCTTCAGTACATCCTTCAAGGAAACCATATAGTCGGTTGCCATTTTCACCGCCATCTCCTGCGGCATCCCGGCGGCGATCAGCTCCTTGTAGAGCACGCCGACCGCTTTGCCGATCTGGCTGCCTGCTTCTTCTGTATAAAAGCTTTTCATGATCCCGGAAATCAGCTGCGGCACTTTGTCGGAGGCGAGCTCCAGCAGCCCTTCCAGCTCCGCCAGATTTATGTTGTAGGATTGATTGGATTTATTCATGATGATCACTCCTTGATTTTGTTTTTGCTTTCATAGAGGAAGTCGCGGATCATCCAAAAAAGGTTCACCGTCTCCGGAAAAAAAGAAAAGCACAATGCTCACCGCGCATCCATCGCGCAACAAACACTGTGCCCGTCTTCAAGTAACGACATTATATCTCCTTGCTCCGCTCTTTTTTCTCCCCAGCACGAGTGACAACAATCAATGCTGCCCCGGACAGCACCAAAAGCCCTCCCAACATCTGCGTTAAAGACAACTGATCACCCAGTAAGAGCAGAGCGATGACACTGGTCACCACGGGTTCAATCGTGCTCAATACGGAAGCTTTCGTCGCCCCGATCAGCCGCAGCCCCACAAAAAAGCAGACGATGGCCAGTACTGTCGAAAACAAGACGATGCCCGCGATCGCTCCCCACGCTTGTCCGGGCAGATCAAAGCGCAGATCACCTCCCGTGTACGAGAAGAGCAGAAACGAAACAGACGCAAACAAGGAAATATAAGCACTGGTTAACAGCGGTGGCAGCGATTGCACCACCCGATTCCCCAACACGATATAAAACGAATAAAAAATGGCGGCTCCAAACCCATACAAAATGCCCAGGGGATGCAGTCCGTCAAACGCATTTCCCAATACCAGCGCCAACCCGCAGACCGACAGCAGCATGGCACCCAGCGTCTGCTTGTTCAGCTTTTCCTTTTCGATCCAATAGGAAAGAATGGAGACAAAAATCGGAAAGGAGTACAAGAGCAGCGCTGCCATTGATGGCGAAATATAGTCAACAGCCGAGAAAAAGCTATACGACTGCAGTGTATAGAGCACCCCTCCCAAGCCAAATAACGCAACAAACTGTTTGCGGTTCAGGCGCAGCGTTTCCTTTTTCCCAATCAGCAGTAGAAAGAATAGGACCGCTGCCAGCAAAAAACGCCAAAAGAGCAGATTCGTAATGCTTACGTCCACTTGATACGCAAATTCGGCTAGGATGGACATGACCCCAAAGCCAGCCGCTGATAACAATACAAAAAGACTTCCCCGCCATTGAGCGCTCACCGTTACCACCTGCTTTTTTTCTTATACCGAATACTATATCGACCCGAAATATGGTTGTATAGAGGATATTTCCATATCACTGTCAAATATGTAACACAACAAGTGAGAGCGAGGTGATGGCGATGATGAACACATATACTTTTTTCCGCAAATCTCTATATTTCGCCATGAAAAGGAGCTGGATTGATTGAAGCAAGCGCTGCTAGTAATTGATGCACAACAAGCCTTAATCGATGGAACAGAGGGTGAAAAAACCGTATTTCAAAAAGAAACGCTGATCAAAAACATCAACACTGTGATCGCCCAAGCCCGGCAGGCAGACGTCCTGCTCGTGTTCATAAGAGACAAAGATGTTGCGAACGGCGAAGGAAGTGGCTTTCAAATCCACGCGGACATCCAAGTGCCGCCAGAAGCCCACATCTTTGACAAGAAAGCGACCAATTCGTTTTATGGAACCCCCCTGCTTCCCTTTTTAACCGAACATGACGTCAAGCATCTGGTCATCATGGGCTGCGCAACCGAATATTGTATCGATACAGCCGTGCGCACCGCTACTGTCAATGGTTTCGATGTCACGCTGGTGGGAGACGGCCATTCGACCCCCGGCTCCGACACATTGACCGCAGAGCAGATCATCAGCCACCACAACCGCATTCTTCACGGCCATTACAACGTTGATCACTTTTCTGTCGTTCGCAAAACAGGTGAAGATTTATTCCAGCCGATTCACAATCAGTATCGATAGGCGGAGGAAAACCAAGGCTATGCGCAAAAACACCGTTCAAACTTCTGAACGGTGTTTCCCATCTCATTTGACCAGCAGTCCCTCTCGACGAAACATCGACGCTGCCAGACTGATCGTCAGAACAACGTAAAACAGCGAGGTTGATATGACAATCAGCACATGCCATGGAACGATTTGACCATAAAAGATCTCCTTTAACAGAGCTGCTCCGTTGAAAATAGGCAAGAGATAATACACAAAAGGAATGTCTGTAGGAGTCAGCGGCATGATCAGATAGGAAGGGATCAGGGCAAGAAAGGCGACCGGAGTCATATAGATTTGCGCTTCCCGTGGAGAACGGGCAATCGTGCTGAGACACAGCTCCACCCCGGCAAAGAAGGCAGACAGAAGGATAAGCGTCCCTAGCAGCAATAAGACGCTTTCCGGCTGCAGAAAGCTAAGGGTCAGCTTTTCTCCGTTTTTAGGCTGCATGTGCAGCACCCACATGAGGCTCGACCCCGAGGCCAACGAGCTGACCAAGCCCATCGTCATCACCGTCAGCAGCTTGGCCGTCAGGATGCTTTGTGCCGAAACGGGAGCTGTAATGAGCGTCTCCAGCGTCCCGCGGTCTTTTTCTCCCGCCACGATATCGGTCGCTACCGGGATGCCTCCTGAGGCAAGCGCAAGCATAAGCATTAAAGGTACGATGGATGCCAGCATGCTCCCAGATACCCTCTCTTGGGAAGCGAGATTGGAAACGGACAAGGTGATCGGGTGCAATACAGCGGTTGATAGTCCCGCTGCTTCCAGCCGCTTGGTGACAATCCCTTCTTCATAGGCGCGAACACTTTTCTCAATTAATTCCCGCGCATAGACGGATTTTTGGTTGGCGGCATCATACCAGATGTCCATATTGACGGTCGCTCCCTGCCGCAGCGATTGATCCACCTTAGGCGGAAGCACGATCACAGCCCGAGCAGCTCCCTCCTTGACCGCTTGTATCGGATCAGCAGCGGTCATCAATTTGACACCCGGTTCTTTTTGCAAATGCGCGACGAACTTCTGTCCGGTATCGCCAGCGATGACAATGGGTACGTAGGAGCGAGCTTCCTCCTCGACATTGCTGATCGATTGGGTCATCAGATAGATGATAGAGGGAATGACGAGGAAAGGGATGACCAAAGCAGCAATCCACGTCTTCGTATCCCGCCAGATATCGAGCAATTCCTTCCGAAACATCGTCCAGACATGTCGGCTATTCAAGCGGCTTCCCTCCTGTAACCAAGTGCACAAACAGGTCATCCAGATCATGTATGCCGCTTTTGGCCCGTAAAACCGGTATCGTCCCGTGGAAAAGCAGCTTTCCTTTATGCATAATCGCCACACGGTCGCACAGTTTTTCGATCTCTCCCATGTTGTGACTGGAAAAGAGAATCGTTTTTCCAGCCTCCCGCATCGTAGTGATTAATTGGCGGAAGATCACAGCTGCGCTCACATCCAGACCCGTTGTTGGTTCGTCCAGCAGGATGACCTGCGGATCATGGACCAACGTACGGGCGATGGCGACCTTTTGCTTCATCCCGCGCGAAAAGGGACCTACTCGCCTGTCGATAAACGCGCCCATTTCAAGCATATCGGCCAGCGTATCAATTCGCTTGTTCAGCTCCATGCCCGCCAGCCCGTAAAGTGTGCCGAAGTAAGCAATGTTCTCCCGCGCCGTCAACCGATTGTACATGCCCACATCCCCGCCGAACAGGATGCCGATCTGAGTACGAACAGCCATCGCATCTTTCTGAACGCAATAGCCATTGATGCGGATCTCCCCTGTGGAAGGCTTTAAAATGGTGGCCATCATCCTCATGGTGGTTGTTTTTCCAGCTCCATTTTCACCGATGAGGCCAAGCACTTCGCCTTTTCTGATGGAAAAGGTAAGGGGTTCCACTGCGGTCATCATGCCAAAACGCTTGCTAATGCCCTTTACGGTAACGGGTTCCAAAGCAGCACACTCCTGTCATACGAAAAAAATCTCCCTACTTGCTTATATGCAAGGGAAGATTATTTCTCTACTGATATTCAGTTTGCCTTGCTCAGTTCACGTTCAATCGTTTCTTGCATCCATTGGGTTACCATCGGGTGCGGCAGATATGTTTTTCCGCTGTAAATGGATTCGACGCCTTCCAGTCGGCTGGGGATCACTTTTTTCGTAAAATAGCCTTCACTGAGGAACAGCGGAAGCACGATTGTCCGATTTTTTTTCGAGACAGCCTTTGCCCGATTGCTCACATTATCCGGATGAAGCGTTCCATAGGTCGCTCCCTTGAAACCAAGCGCATTGCGCAGTGTCACGGCAAGACGTTGCAAGACACCTTCCCACTTCTCATGGTACTCGCCCTCATCAGCGCCATGTCCGACCAACAACAATACCTCCGACTCTGGATCAGCGGAGAGCTCACGTACACGTTCTTGCAAGATTTCCACGATCAACGGATGATCATCCATCGGCGGGCAGTAGGTGATCGTAGCCGAGGTCTCGATGCGCTCCCACTCCTCATCCTTTTTCTCATCATGAATGCCGAGCAAATATCCAATCTCATCAATATGGGTGCTGCCTGATGCTACAAAGAGCGGCACCGCAATAATATGTGTTACTCCCTGACTTTCCAAAGCACGTATTCCATCTTCAATCAATCGGCCTTCCACTTGCTCCAAAAAACAGGTAACAACAGGTACAGGCACGTCCAATGTGCTGACCGCTTCATCCACCAATGCAACCCAGGACGCATTGCTGGAACCATGACCAATGATCAATGCTCCACTTTTTTTCACCGAGGACAGCCTCTCTTTCCTCTAAAACTCATATTGTTATGTTGAAATATACCAACAATCGCAAGGTGAATCAACCGAGTTCACCAATTCGCTATAAAAATTATAATTTTAGAATCATTATTGATAAATAATCATATAGATGTTACGATATAGAAGAATTACTTATTTATAATAATTATTAATTACATACATGTATCACGGAGGTGATCCTTGATGAAACGGATTCAAGCATTGTATAAGTACTCCTTGCCTTCCACAGAAGGAACCCCCGTCTCCTTTGGCCATCTACTCAAAGATACAAATGGACTGATAATCCTCTCTTTCCCGCTGGCATTTATGGATGAGAGCGAGCATCACCTGACGTGGTTCCGCGACCATCACGAAGCCCTGCAAAATCATAATATCCGCATTGTTGGACTCGGCATCGATAGTATCTTTGCGCTCAAATCATTCCGTGAAAAGCTTCAGCTCCCATTCCATCTCTTAAGCGATGCAAATCGGAAGGTCAGCCGCTGCCTGGAAATCTTGCTCCCGGAAGTAGAGGGAATCAAGCAGGTCCCGTCCTTGTCTGTCGTCTATTTCGATCGGCTCCGTCATATGCGCCGCTGGGGAAATGGACTGACTCACCCCGATTATGCCCAAATCGTAGATGTACTACAGCGCCAGGAGGTAGCGGCACATGGCTGACAGACTGATGCAAAAAGCAACAGAGGTTCTTCAGCAAGCGGGAATCAGAATGACTCCACAGCGTCGGGTCATCCTGCATAATCTGTATCATAACCGGAATCACCCTACAGTCGAAGAGTTGTTCCGTCAGATTTGTGACAACTATCCCGGTTTCCACTCCCTGAGTACGACTACCATCTATAACAATATGAGAATCCTGAAAAAGCATGGTCTGGTGAAGGAAATTTACAGCCATACCGGCATTACCCGCTATGACGGCAATATCGATACTCATCACCACCTGGTTTGCAAAGTATGTGACAAGATCACGGACACTTACTTCCCACTCCCGCTTCCGATTACCGAATTACAAGACGCAGAAGGCTTTTCCATCGACGATGTGTACATCGAAATCAGAGGCATCTGTCCTTCATGCAAAGAAAACGCTTCCATATCAAAATAAGACGCTGAGGAGAAAGGCAGCTCGCTTCTCCCCTTGAAACGTCACTTGAACAACTCCTCGTTTGCCTCTCAACTCAACCGGAATGACCGAAGCGACCTCAAAAGGGCGCTTCTTTTTGTCAACCCGGACACTCCTATGTTTTTCCGGCGCAACGGGTATCAAGCGGCCAGACAACGTGTAAAATTGCAGAAAAATGGTTCCAGCCTGCCCGCCGCTCTCTCCTTGGAACACGATCGTATCGTCCGGTTCAGCCCGAACGCTCTTCAACGCAAAGAAAGGATGACTCAATTGAATCTCCTTTCCTTTGCGCCATTCATGTAATTCTAAGTCAAACTCTTGAATATTCATCTGAGTGGAGTGGATGGCATGCAGCGGCATCTGTTGACTGATCGATGAAAGCAGCAACCATGTCGTCAGTAAAAAGTAGGGAACCAATTTCGTCACCTGCCGTTTTACTTGTTAGCATGCCACTTTTCCAGCCATTCACTCCACATTGTTCATCTAATTGCTTGGCATCTCCTGATAGTCCGGTTTTTCCACTTTACGTTTCGGACTCATGCCACCCCATAAAAACCCGAGCAAACCGCCAACGATGGCAGGCACCAACCAGCCGATACCTTCCGCATAAAGCGGGAGCTTCTCATAGAGACTGGTGAGTGGCTCTACCGGCAACCCCAAAAGCTTCAATCCATCGACCACACTGATCGCTGCTGTAGCGATTACAGCGCCTACATACACAGCTCGATAGCCCTTGAATGCTTTGTGCAGGAAAGCCAACAACATAAGTACGATCGCCAACGGATAAATAGCCATTAACACAGGTACGGAGATCGAGATCAACTGAGTCAAGCCTACATTGGCTACTGCCGCGCTGAAAATAGACAGGATCGTTGCCATCGTACGATAGGAGACGGCCGGCAATCGTTTCGAAAAGAAATGGCTGCACGCACTAACCAACCCTACTGAAGTAGTCAAACATGCAAGCATAACGGCCAAGCCCAGTAAAATGGTACCCATCGGGCCAAAGAGATAATGGGCAACCCCTGTTAAAATTTGTCCGCCATTTTCCGATTGTCCCAAAGCCATGCTGGTTGCTCCGAGGTATCCCAGAGCCAGATAAACCAAACCCAATCCAGTTGCAGCAATGATCGCAGCTTTGATCGTTGCCCAAGAGACCTTTTTACGATCGGCAATACCGAGGGCCTCCACGGAAGCCGTAACGACAATTCCAAAGACCAATGCAGCCAAGGCATCTAGTGTCAGATACCCTTCGAGAAAGCCTTTGAAAAAGGGTGCGGACTGATAAGCTTCCGATGGACTTCCGATTTCACCCATCGGCTGCACCAAGGACTTCACAAACAACAGAGCAATAATCACCAGCAAGGCTGGGGTCAAAATCTTACCGATACGATCCACCAATTTCGATGGATTCAGAGCAAGCCAATACGTGACGGCAAAATAAATCACCGTAGTCAGAAACAACGGGATCCAGCTGTCCTTGGCAGCCTCAGGCAAAAACGGCAGGACTGCCATTTCGAAGGTAACCGTTCCGGTTCGCGGGATGGCCAGGCATGGTCCAATCGCCAAATATACGATTACCGTAAAAATAACGCCAAATCGCGGGTGAACTCGTCCTGCCAGTGTATGCAAATTTCCTCCGGCGATACTGATCGCAATGACGCCCAAAAGCGGAAGTCCTACCCCTGTCACAATAAAACCGAGCATCGCGATCCATACATTTGTCCCAGCCGCTTGTCCCAAGGCAGGTGGAAAAATCATATTGCCCGCTCCAAAAAACAAGGCAAACAACATCAGACCAACAGTAATGGTTTCTCTCTTTGTTAACTCTCTCATATGACTCCTCTTTGACTTTTTTAATTTTGTGAAAACTTAATATAGTATAAATGAATTTAATATTATTTATCAACCCTTTCCTTATTTCGGCAAACGTGCTTGTAAATGGGGAGGGATTGTGCCAAATTTAGTCGAATGTAAGAGGGAAGCTGCACATAGTTTGTCGAGAACGGGGATGAACAATGATTCTGGTCAAACAAATGATTCTGCAAATCTTCTTTACATTGATTCCCATGGTAGTCTTCAGTGTTTACTATCGGGATAAACTCCGAAATTACAGCCAACGGTTCATTTTCGTCACTAGCTCAATCTGCTTGCTCCTTTCGATGACATTCGCTGCTAGCGTCGTCGATGGCATGATTTTCGATATACGCTATGTCATTCTGTTTTTTGGGCTTGTGTATGGCGGGATCCAGACAGGGGTTCTCCTCTTGATCGAATTTGCTCTATATCGTTATTATCTCGGCGGCGAAGGAACATGGGTTGCCATCCTCATCCTGGCCATCGTTTTCTGTGTATCCCTGTACATGTCCCGGCTGTACAAGAATACCTACCGGAAAAATATGGCCACGTTTTTTGCTGGCATTGTCTTTTCCGTGATTCCTCTCACTCTCACTTATTTCTATTTCCCGGAATATGTGCTGGAGCATTTGACTTTTCACATCATTTTTATTCCTGTCCAGACTTCACTCGGCATCTGGCTGCTGATGTCTTTGTTCAGCAAGTCCGTAGCGGATAAGGAAATGTTCATCCGCCATGCCCAGCACGAAAAAATGAAAACGATGAGCCATGTCGCGGCCTCCCTTGCACATGAAGTTCGCAACCCGCTTACAGCTGTAAAAGGATTTTTAACATTAATCCAGGAAGACAAGCAAGACCTTGTCAAGCTCGAACAATATATTAACATCTGCTTGGAGGAAGTCAACCGCACGGAATCGATCCTCTCTGAATATCTCTCCATTTCCAAGCCGCTTACGCAAAGACGCGAACCTCTCAATTTGTCTGCCCAGCTCAAGAGTATCCGTGATGTGATGTCCCCATTCGCCAATATGCATAATGTCGTCCTTCAGGTACAGACACCGTATGCACCCATCGTGATTTTGGCCAACCCGGATGAAATCAAGCAGGTGCTGGTGAACTTCGTAAAAAATGCGGTGGAGGCCTGTGCGGATGTTCAACAGGGGGCAGTGATCCTCAAGCTGGCGAAAAAGGAAAATGAAGCGATCCTTGTCATAAAGGATAACGGGGTCGGCATGAATACAGAACAAATCAACCGCTTGGGCTCTATTTATTTCTCCACCAAGTCAAGTGGAACAGGGTTGGGGCTGACATATTCCTATCAAGTCATTCATGCCCTCGGCGGTACCGTATCCGTAAGCAGCAAGCCGCAGTTGGGCACTACCTTTACGCTCGCCTTTCCTTGCACACCGGAAATAGAAGCAGGATCGCCCCGATAAAAAGGAACGATCCTGCTTTCGTTACTTTTCGATTCGTAATCTCACAGATTTCAAAAAGAAAGAAGTGAGGAGTAACCTCTTTATTTCTTGGATCGTGACTCTTATTGCGCCACAAACGTTACTTCTTTGTATTTATGTTTGAAGACTTCTATCGAAAATCCTTCGAACAGATTCTTGAACGAGGCAAAATCATTATAATAATGTCTTCCTGTTTTACCTTCGGGATGCTTTTCCAAAAAAAGCAGGCTGACGATACGGTTTACCGGAACGCCCTCTTTTTCCTGATCGTAGAAGCCTTCCTCTGCGAGCTGCCTTTCGAAGTAGCGGACGTATGTAACAGTCAGTGTCTTGGTAACTCCGTTCACCTGATACGTCGCAATCGATCGATCAAACGTATCGGATGGTGAGCCCCCTTTGCCAGCCGGTACATTTTCCCCGATCACGGACAAAATTTTCATTGTACCTCAATCCCCTTCGACCCTTTTTCTTCCTTCCCTTCTATTATAGCCTAACCGTTAATCCGTTTCACCGTATTCTCTACTTCGCCTGCCAACCGCTTCGTGAGCGTCTGCCGCCAGCTGGTCGACAGCTCTTCTACTGCCAAAATGTGTTTCAAGCCATCTTGATTTTTCTTGTCCTGATGCATGATTCGGTTGGCATAAGTCAAAGTGATGCCGGCTGGATGTCTGGACTGCAAACGGAGTGGTTGCTCTTTTCCGACAACCCCTTCCTGCAGGACACGGAAATAAAAACCGGTGTATCCGGTTTCCTGCACCCATAATGCCAGCTCAGGCGTATCATACCGTTTTGCCAGCTTGTGACAGGGCTGCCGCGGCTGACTGACCTGGACGACTGCCTCTCCCCATTGGAAAATATCCCCGATGCACACTTCATCCTCAAGCAGTCCGGTCACCGTCAGGTTTTCGCCGAATGCTCCAAACCGCATCTCTTTTCCCAAGCGCTCCGTCCAATACGCATAATGCTCGTACGGATAAACGCAAACGGCCTTTTCCACTCCACCATGGTAGACGAGATCAGCTTGCTCATCGCCATCTAAATTCACTTTGGAGAGAAAGAGCTCTCCCTCAGCCGGATCTTTAAAAATGCCGGTCTCGACTTCTTTTCCTTGGTAGAGTAAACGCTGTGGTCTCCCTACATTGACGGAGATGATTCCAATGGATGGTGCTGACATGTACGCTCCCTCTCTTTCGTATATCTCGTGTATAAAACAGGTTTGTACCAACATAGTGGTGGGGGAAGGGAAGAGAGGGTGCGGCTACGTTCTTGCCACACCCGCAAGGGAGTGGAGACTGTCCGGTTCCACTTCCAAAAACGGTACGTCGCGCAAATGGTTTCAAAGAAGCCTATTCAACCGACAGGGTTGCGCGACAAGCGTGTACCGATTTGGAAGCACCACCTTTGTAGGTGTACCAAAGACTTCGCCCGTCCCTCTCTTCCCTTCCTTACGATGCAATTGCATAATCGAACGGATGAAAAAGAAGAAGCATGAATGCACGCTTAATTTCAATCTTTTCATCTCTTTGAGATCGCTTCGGCTACGCTGGAGAGCATATTTCAAAACGGAGCGCCTGCGAAGCCCTGAGTAAGCGGCCAGTTCCCGTTTCCCAGTAGGTGTACGAATGAATCGGGTTGCGCAGCATGCTCTCCCCACAGCTGCCCCTCTCCTTAATCGATAAAAGGAGTTGAGCCCATCGGTCCAACTCCCATTCTCTCATATATGAGCTTTGATCCATGTTTATTTAGCTTGCATGACATAAAAGACATAGCCATAATACGCGGAATACTTTCGATACAGATCGATTTCTAGCTGTGCAGTCGCCAAATGTTCCAGCTTTTCTTCGTCGTCTTTGTATTTTTCGCGCAACGCAGCGATTCGTGCTTCCAACGGCAGATAATATTCCCACCAACCTGCTTCCGGAAGGGTGAAGTGGCCGACCACCTCGTACCCAGCCTGGTGAACAAGCGCGAGATTCCCTTCGTTGTCCTGCATAGCGGGATAGTTCTTTGCCCAAAACGCAGCGATCTCTGCCGGCGGATTCCCTTGCAACCACGTCAACTCGGAAACGACGATCGCTCCATGCGGCTTCAAGAGCGGTCGCCATTCGCGAAGACCACGCTCAAAGCCCATGATATAAATCGCGCCTTCGGACCAGATCAGATCGAAGCTTCCCTCGGCAAAAGGCAACGAATACATCGAGGCTTTTTTGGCTGTCACCTGATCGCTTACTCCCGCTTGCTGTGCACGCCGCTCCAATTCTTCCAGGAAAGGCTCATGCGTATCGACAGCCATAATGGTTCCTGCTGAAAGCTTCGCCAGCTCAATGGTTTGCATCCCTGGTCCACAGCCCACATCCAAAATATGTGGATGTACGGGCACCTCAGACAACATGGTATATGCCTTGCGTGTCGATTCGTTGTTTCCGGGACCTTCACGCAAAAGATGATGATGAATTTCAAAAAAGAAATGGTTGCTCAACGGTAGTTCCCCCTCGTGTATGATCGCATGCTTGGTGTACCAAGATGATCACAGGGAGACATCAGACTCTTCATTAGTCGATCCGATTCATCCCTGCCCCATAGCTAGCCTTTGCTGGCACGTTCACGATCACATACATCCCAACCACTCCTTCATTCATTCAATACCATGAAGTATAAATTTTCCAGTTGTATTTGGCAAGCTTCTCCTGCTGCTTGCACGGTGACCACACTATCCTTGCAAACGGCGATGAAGAATAAACGAATACACACTCGGCAAGACAATAGAAACGATGATTACGCCCAGCACAAGAAACGGGCTTTGCCGCAAAGCCGGGAGAAACGCAGCCAGTATGAGCAGCAAGCCTGCCAACACCCATACAGGCGCAGCCATTCTGTGGGTCTTGCGCCAGATTCCTTCGTCTGCCAGCGTCCACGGTGTCCGGATGCCAAGAAAATGGTTACTCCGTACCTGCCCCAAGTAGTTTCCGATAATCAGCCAGACGAGTCCTACCAAAAGGTGGACAAAAATACGAACGTCCCAAGAGAATCCCAGATTGTAAATGAGCAAATACAGATACGACGCGCTCAGCAAGATGAGTACAGCAAAGCGAATCATTTTATAGGCTTTCGGGAATTTCTCATAGTTTTGCTTTTTCGGATCAATCTTGCGGGTAAACAGGATCGCACCCATAACCACTGCGCTAATTAAGGCGTAGACCGCAAAGAACAGCGGCTTGCTTTGAAACCCGTCCGCGACCCCATCGCTGTTAAAGTGAATTGCCATCTGCTCAGGAAGATCACCATACGTAAAAATACCGGCTAACAACGGCAAGGACCAAATGATTACCATCACCAATCTATTCATGCTTGCTTTCCTCCTCTTCTGTTTTTCCTCCGATAATCCCCAAAAACCAACCCATCACATCCTGCACGACTGTTGTATTTAAGGAATACAGGATGCTTTGCCCCTTCCGTTCATCCAGAATCAGCTTCGCATGTTTGAGAATGTTCAAGTGGTGCGAAATGCTGGGCTTTGTCATGCTGAAATGATCAGCAATCTCCCCAGCAGACATATCCCGTTCCTTCAAAAGCCGAATGATCTGGCGCCGTGTAGGATCTGCTAAAGCTTTGAACGTATCATTCATGTGATCACAACCTTTAGATTATTAGATAACTTTCTAAATATCTAATTAAATAGTATCTCCTCTTTTTCTCGATGTCAAGAAATGTTCACCTCTTTCCTAATTACTTACAAGTTTTTATCCTGAAATTTCGGGTATAGTGTATTAGGATAATTAGGAGCAAGGAGCATACACATGACATTTCGAAGAAAAGTCACCATGATCATCGCCATTACGATTTCGAGTGTATTTATTCTAGGTTCCATCGCCAGTATTTTAGCGACGAAACGCGAACTTGAAAGCAGTGCGCAACAATGGCAAAAAGCCGAAGCAGAAATGATTAAAACAAGCATCGAGACATCAGGAGACATGATGGAAGAGATGGAAGCCAGTCTTGGGAATCAGCTCTATTCGGCCAGTGTAGCGATCCAACTCGCTCTTGGAAATAAAAAGGTGCAAGATATTACCCTAGAAGAATTAAAGAAGGTTCGAGATGCTGTAAAGGTCTCTCATATCTCCTTGTTTGTACAAAAGGAATCAAATGAGCCAGGCCGCCCCGATATTATTTGCGTCATGAGCACGGACGAAGCCGAAATCGGCTTGAATGCAAAAAACTGGGGCGATTATTGGTATACCTCCATTATTGAGTTGTATGCCCGCAAACCAGTGACCACCACACTTGGTCAAAAGCATCCAAATTACTGGGCGGGTCCTATCTCCGTAGCGGAATCAAACCCCGAGCACATGGATAAATGGGGGTATTACTTTGATGGCACATCCGACTACATGATCAATCCGTATATACGGGATGCGCGAATCGGCAAGGTCAGCAACCAGCTCACTGGCCCGGATGCCATCATGGAGAAAGCTGTAAAAGATAATAGTCACCTGCTCGGGATGGCGATTATCAATCCAACTACATTTGGCAAGCCTGAAAAGGTAGGTGTAGAAACGGAAATCCTTGAACTTCCTGTTCCTTATGGCCATTATGCCTATGAAACATCAGCAGATCTGGAAGCGATTCAACGAGTGCAGCAATCCGGACGTACCAGTACACAGGCAGACCATGTAAATGGGAAAAACGTATACAAAACATATACTCCGGTGGATACACCCATCGGAAAGAGAGTACTGATCACAGTGGCGAGCACGACAACGATCGATTCCGTTCTGCAGGGGAAATTGATTGTGGATTTCGTGATTTTATTGGCCGTCATTATCACTTCATTCGTGATCGGCTCCCTGCTGTCGAGGGTGTTTGTCGGTCCGCTTGACACCATCACCAAACAGATTCAAGCGATCGCGGAGGGGGATTTCAAGCTCAAACAGCGTGAACCGATGCCAAAAAGCGAAGAGCTGATTCTCTTGGAGCAAAACATCCAATTAATGGCTCGTTCGTTGGAATCGATGACAACTTCTCTTACTTCCAAAAATGAAGAGTTGAGTCAATTGTTCCTGCAAACGATCTATTCGCTGGCCAAAAGCGTGGATGCGCGCGATGAATACACGTCCTATCACTCGCGCAATGTCGCGACTTATGCCTATGTGACTGCGGTCAATCTGGGGCTTCCTGAGGAAGAATCGCTCAATATCTTTATGGGTGGACTTCTGCACGATATTGGGAAAATTGCTACACCCGAACACATTTTGAATAAAAGAGGGAAGCTGACGGAACAGGAGTTTTCAATTATGAAACTGCATCCTGTCCAAGGCTTTGAGATCGTCAAGGATATTGCGCCCCTCTGCGAAAAAGGCATTGATAAAATGTGCCTCTATCATCACGAACGGCTGGATGGTTCCGGCTATCCATATGGCTTACGTGGAGACGAGATCCCGCTATCTGCCAGAATCCTGGCCGTAGCTGATACGTATGACGCGATCACGACCAGTCGCTCGTATCGGATCGCCATGTCCCATGACTTTGCAATGGAAGAGTTAAAAAAGGGGATTGGTGACAAGTACGATTATCAAGTGGTTCAAGCCTTTCAAGAAGTGATTCATGATATGAGACTTTTCAAAACCATTGTGGAACAGCTTCCTTTTCCTACGGAAATCGGGAAAATGGGAAATGCACAACCGAATATGAGGAGAAGCGAAAGTTAATAGAAAAAACAAGGGCTGTCGAGAAAGTCGACAGCCCTTGTTTTTTAAGTGAATTGTATAGGGGAAATGTTTACCGGATGACGGCTTTTCCGGTTATCGCATCGATATGAATATATTGATTAGCATACTTCCTGTCGCTGATCGGTACATAGATCAGCTTAGGGGCAGTCAACTTCTCCCCCTCTACCCCCTCAATCGTATAAGCCAACTGAAGGGGCAAATACCTTAAATATTCTTGAAGCGCGTTCTCTACGGAAACTGCTTTGCTTTTATCCGGAAGTACCCCTTTCTCTTTCATGCCTGTTCGGCTCAAGAAGCCAATCGCTTTTCCCGTGGAAGGATCGACTCTGACAATATAGGCCTCATTCGGATATTGCTCGATTACCGGGACTCCCTCGTGACTCTTGAAAAATTCGAATTCCCAGCTTCCCGATGATACGGGAGTAGCTTTTCCTGCTTCAATCACCTGACTTATCTGTACCTCTGTAACTCCGGGGTCAACGTATTTTTCGAGGATCCGGACAGCCTCCTTGAAGGCATCCTGCTGCGAAAGCCTCCCCTGTGCATCCACCCGTGGAATCGCGACCGCTGTGACCCTCCCTGTCTGGGCATCCGTGACAACCTGCAGCAACTTATGATCTTTTGTCTCCCATTGGTACACCTTTTGTTGTTTTTCCTGAAAATCTCTTTGCTCACCTTCGTGATACGGAAGACCCTTTACTTCCACGCCCCAATCTTTTGACAACAGGTCGGCCGCATCTTCCTTTGTATGAATGACTGCCGACTGTGCCGGTTTCAGGGAAATCGGCTCGTGCGGAGTTCTGCGGTCGTAATCCATCCCGTTGTTCCCTAACCCGTAATGGATGCTTCCGGTTTCGGCATCAATGTACCAGTAAAGTGAGCGGATTTCTCCCATTTGCATGTTGCCCACCGCCGGCGTATAGTCGAGCATCGGCTGTGCTTGCAACACCTCCTGTGTGTGAGGGTTCCTTTTGACCACCGCCCGCTCGATATAACGCAGTTTCATGTTTTGGGCAAGGGTACCTTCTGCAACTTCCCTGTCAATGGCTATGGACGGATCCGGTAATTGGGAGAGGTCATAATTGATCGCGTTTTTTTTGTATCGGACGATTTGTCCTTTGCTATCCACAACAATATCTAGGTTATCCTCCAGAACAGGCAATCCTTTCAAATAGCGCATGTAAACAGGGAATGAAAACGCCCCGGTTTCCCGGTATTGCTTCCAGTCGTCTCCCATCATCTGCTGCAAAAAAAGATTTGCCTTTTCTAGAGCTAATGGCTTTTCTGCCAATACGTCGCTCCGATTTCGCTGGCTTTCAACCTCAAAGAAATGGAGCACATCGCCTCTTCCTTCCAAGCCGATCAGCAAGGTGCTTCCCTTCTTGTCTGCATCTGTTAATGTAAGCAAGGAACCAAACGACGTCGCCTCTTTGTTTGCCAGGACAGATTCGGATTTCAGTTCAGGCAATGCCTTTTTCAGTTTCATCAGCATCGCTTTTTCTGCTTCGTTCAAGTGTCCGTATGAGACGATTCGGCTCGAACTGTCCACCCATATCGAGATGTCGGCGGAAACATTGCTTTCCTTGTTTTCGATCTGCTTGAAGACTACATTCATACCTTTTATATCCAGGCTCAGGTAACCTTGCTGCGGTCGTTGGATTTCTCTTACCTCAACCATTTGGTATCGCTCGCTGCCTGACCCAAGGATTGCTTTCAAAAACGCCGTTGCTTTCTCAACAGCTACGCTTTTCGGAGGAATCGTCTCCCTTCTGTCCCCCGTTAGCCACTTGAATACTTCCAAGGTTCCCGTTTGCTTATTGACGGTTGCACTGGCTAACTCTCTATCATTTTTGCTCAGCTGGACATGGATCATATATGCTGTCGTTTCCTTGATTTCTATCTGATAACTCTGCAGTTCGGGTATTGCTTGCTGGAGCGGATGCAACGCTTTTTCCACGAGGGCCTTATCCTTTTGTCCCGACAAAGCGGTTGCTATATGCTCCACATTCTCAGGAATCCCCGTTGGTGTCGGCCCCCAGATGGACAGCGCCAAGACAAGGCAGGCAACCATGGAGCCAGCTATGAACAGACTGCGATAACGCTTGCCTCTTCTTACCGCAAGCTGATCGTAAACCCGTTTTTCTAATTCGGGAGAAAATCGTATATCCTGTACCGATCTGCTGCAAGCAGCCCGGA
Source organism: Bathyarchaeia archaeon (assembly GCA_035644815.1). Classification (GTDB taxonomy): domain Bacteria; phylum Bacillota; class Bacilli; order Brevibacillales; family Brevibacillaceae; genus Brevibacillus_F. The sequence goes on from DASQNU010000147.1 coordinate 26,745, forward strand.
CAGACTCGCGGAACTCTTTCTCTATTTCCATTCCAACCCCTCCTTCTCCCACATTGACTTGAACTGCTTTCGTGCCCGATGCAATTTGGTACGAACCACTTCTTCTGACACATCCAATACTTGCGCAATTTCCTTGATGGTCAAATCTTCATAATAATGGAGCAAAATGACCTGCCGATACTGTGGAGACATTGCCATCACCTTTTGCGCCATGTTTTCTTTTGTCATTTTTCCAATGACCGTTTCCTCTACGTATTCGTCGTACTCCTCTTCACATGATTCTTCTATTCGGAACGTTGAGAAGATCTTTCGGAACGACCAGGAACGCAGATATTTTTTGGATTCGTTAATAGCGATTCGGTATAGCCAAGTTTTCAGATTGCTGTCACCACGAAAGGAGTGCAAATCCCGAAAAGCCTTCAGGAAAACTTCCTGCGTAATGTCTTCCGCCATGCGGCTGTCTTTGACGATGAGGTACACCAGTTGAATGATTTTGTCTCCATATTCTCTCATCATCAGTTCCAAGGCGGCCTCCCTTGTCATGCGAAGTACCTGATCCGCCTGATTGATGTTCTGATACATTCCCTATCTCCTTCCTGTCATTTCCGCTATCCATTTGATCCTTCTGAAGGAAAAACGTGACAGGAAATTTTCCTATTATTTTTTATCGCTGTACATTCGATTTGCATCCATCGTACCATGTGCCCGAAGTTCTTACGCCCGGACGGGTTGTCGTTTTTCGGAGATCCATTTTGAGCATTTATTCAATACGAAGAAAAACCCCAACAAAATGTGGGGTTTTTCTTCGTATTGAGGGATACCCGAACAGCTAAAAGCATCCCTATTTTGCTTATTGTTTCGCTAACACTTCATTCAATAATTTATTAACCATCGGCGGATTCGCTTTGCCTTTTGTCAGCTTCATGACTTGTCCGACAAAGAAGCCCAGCGCTTTATCGTTGCCGTTTTTAAAATCCTGGACGACCTTTGGATTGCCAGCTACTACTTCCTCCACGATCCGCTGCAGCTCGCCTTCATCGCTAATCTGTACCAGCCCTTGCTCTTCTACGATTTTCGCCGGATCTTTACCTGTCTCCACCATCTCCTTAAAGACGGTCTTGGCGATCTTGGAGGAGATGGTTCCTTTTTCGATCAGCTTGATCATTTCCCCGAGTCCTTGCGGCGTGATTTTCACATCGGAAAACTCCAGGTTGTTGGCGTTCAGATATCCAAGCAGCTCTACCATCAACCAGTTGGCAGCCAGCTTCGGATCTGCGCCGGTCTTCACCGTTTCATCGTAGAAATCAGCCGAATCCTTGGTCATGGTGATGATTCCCGCATCATTCGCAGACAACCCGTATTGCTCCACATAGCGAGTCTGGCGTGCGTCCGGCAGCTCTGGAATGGTCTGCTTCACGGAATCGATCCACTCTTCCGGGATTTGCAATCTCACCAGATCTGGATCTGGGAAATAGCGATAGTCATGTGCTTCTTCTTTGGAGCGCATGGAAATCGTCTTTTTCTCACCCTCGTCCCAGCGGCGTGTTTCCTGAATGATTTTCCCACCGTTTTTGATCACGTGCTTTTGGCGGTCGACTTCATATTCCAGTGCCGTCTGCACAAAGCGGAAGGAGTTCATATTTTTCAGTTCGGTCTTGGTGCCAAATTCGGCTTGTCCCACCGGGCGGATGGACACGTTGGCATCGCAGCGCAGCGAGCCCTGCTCCATTTTCACATCGGACACTTCGGTGTACTGCAGGATCGCTTTCAGCTTCTCCAGATACGCTTTTGCCTCTTCTGGCGAACGCAGATCCGGTTCGGATACGATCTCGACCAGCGGAACGCCGACGCGGTTGAAGTCGACCAGCGAGCCACCGCCATAGGGAGCATGGGTCAGTTTACCCGCGTCCTCCTCCATATGGATGCGCGTGATCCCGATGCGCTTCTTCTCTCCATTCACCTCAATGTCGATCCAGCCGTTGTAGCCAATCGGTTGGTCGTACTGCGAGATCTGGTATGCCTTTGGAGAGTCTGGATAGAAGTAGTTTTTGCGATCGAATTTGGTCTCGCGGGAAATCTCGCAATTGAGCGCGAGCGCCGCTTTCATGGCAAATTCTACTGCTTGCTTGTTGAGCACCGGCAGTACACCGGGATGGCCCAGACAGATCGGGCATGTATGCGTATTGGGCGGCGCCCCGAATTCGGTCGGACACCCGCAAAAGATTTTACTGTTGGTCGATAGCTCGGCATGAACCTCCAAGCCGATGACGGTTTCAAACTGGCTCATCAAAGCTTACCCCCTTACCAATTCCGGTTTGCGCTGATGATGGCTGGTCGCCTGCTCATAGGCATGCGCCACGCGCAGGATCGTCGCTTCGTCGAATGCTTTTCCGACGAGCTGCATGCCGATCGGCAGACCATTTGCGGAAAAGCCGCATGGCACACTGATGGCTGGCAGACCTGCGAGATTTACCGGAACGGTACAAATATCTTCGAGATACATCTTCACCGGATCATCGAGCTTGTCGCCCAGCTTGAAGGCTGTCGTCGGTGTAGTCGGGTGAAGAATTACGTCATATTGGTCAAAGGCAGCTTGGAAATCGCGAATGATCAAGGTACGCACCTGCTGCGCCTTTTTGTAATAAGCATCGTAGTAACCGGCGGATAATGCGTACGTACCCAGCATGATCCGGCGTTTTACCTCTGAGCCGAAGCCTTGGCTGCGAGATTCCTTGTACATTTCCAACAGATTCGCCGCATTGTCTGCGCGCACGCCGTAGCGAACGCCGTCAAAGCGCGCGAGGTTGGACGATGCTTCCGAGGAGGACAGCAGATAGTAAGCTGGAACCGCATATTCGGTATGCGGCATCGAGATCTCTCCCCACGTCGCCCCCATGCTTTCCAGCTGCTTCAGCGCAGCCAGTACAGCCTCTCTTACTTCCGGATCGATTCCTTCTCCGAGCAGTTCACGAGGCACCCCGATACGAAGTCCTTTTACCTCTCCTGTCAGTGCTGCGCGGAAGTCAGGCACGTCTACGTTGGCAGAAGTCGAGTCCAGCTCATCGTAACCAGCAATCGCTTGCAGGACGTACGCTGCATCCTCGACATTTTTCGTGATCGGACCGATCTGATCCAACGAAGATGCAAAGGCAACCAGTCCAAAACGGGACACGCGCCCATACGTTGGCTTCAGCCCCACGACACCGCAAAACGCTGCAGGCTGGCGAATCGAACCACCCGTATCCGAGCCGAGTGTAAAGAAAAATTGGCGTGCTGCCATCGCCGCCGCAGAACCGCCGCTGGATCCACCTGGCACATATTCTGGATTCCACGGGTTTTTCGCGGGATAAAATCCGGAGTTTTCATTAGAGCCGCCCATGGCAAACTCATCCATGTTACATTTGGCAACGATCACGGCATCTGCCTCACGCAGCTTGCTGCTCACCGTTCCATCATAGAGCGGGTCATAGTTCGACAAAAATTTGCTGGCGCAGGTCGTCACAATCCCTTTTGTGACGATATTATCCTTTACCCCTGCCGGCAGTCCGAACAACAATCCGAACTTCTCGTCCCCTTTGGCCAGACGCTCGTCCAGCGCTTTAGCCTGCTGGCGCGCTCCTTCTTCATCTACGCGCAGTACCGCTTTGATGGTATCATCAGTCTCGCTTACCTGCTTGAGCGAAGCTTCCACCAGATCGCTTACGCTGAGCTGCTTGCTGCGCAGCTGGCTATGTATATCAGACAGTTTTTGATCAAATAGTGACACTGATGTCTCCTCCTTTCGCCGATGCCTTATTCAAATACCGCTGGCACCTTGATTTGTCCGTCCTCATGCTCCGGCGCATTCCGCAAGACATCTTCCGGCGGCAGGGATGGGCGGTTAACGTCTTCACGCATCACATTTTTTACATCCGTCGCGTGACTGGTAGGCGGTATATCCGATGTATCCAATTCATCCAGCTTGGCTGCAAAAACCAGAATCGCGTTTAAATCATTGGTAAATCTCTCTGCCTCATCCTCTGTCAATTGCAGACGGGCAAGATTAGCCACATGCTCCACTTCTTTTCGTGTAATGGCACTCATTGCTCTCCACCTCCAAAAACGTGCTAAAGAAAACACGGCTGCTTTAAGCCACAAAAAAACAGCCTCAATGCTATATCATAACTTCGATCATACTTGAATAAAGCAATGATAGTCAATTTGCTTGGTCGGAATTTATCGGTTTAAAGCGATCAAATATTTTTTACCTTGGCTCTTCGCCAAGGAACCATCATTTTTCTAAGCTCGACCCTTCATTCTTGCTCTTCCCGCTATTACCAAACTATAACAGACCCCCAGTACGGAAAGGCCAGTCATCATCATATACAGCATACCGCCGCCATAAACCTCAAATACCCATCCGCCCACAACTGAGCCGAAAATCCCTGATACCCCGAAGAACAATACCGCAAGTATGGTTTGACCAGTCGCCCTCCACTCTTCCGGGATAATCGTGTACAGATATTGAATGGCTGCGGTATAAAACAGCACAAATGTAACGCCCTGCAAAAGCTGGAGATACACCACGAGGTACGGATCGGTCACGATTGACGTGAGGAAAAAGCGCAGAGCATAGATCCCTCCCGCTACCGTGATCACCTTCCATTCATTCCCCGGCTTGACGAAGCGATGGCTAATCGCAAAAAAGAGGACCTCCACTAGCGTCATCAGAAACCATGCCTGTCCGATTAAACGGATATTACCTCCGAGCGATTCTACATAAATGCCGATGAAATTATCATTCAAGCGGTGCGGGATCGCCAGCAGAAACACCAGAACAAAAAAGGTAATCGTCTCACGCTTGGCAAAAAACGCCCGCAAATCCTTCCATGCCAGCTTTTTCGCATGGGCAGGAACATCCGGCAGCGCCAGACCAAACATCACGGTAATCAACCCGTAGCCCAAAAACAGATAGACCAGGCTTTCCATCCCGAAATGATCCGAGCTGTACCCAATGACCAACGAAGCACAGGCATAGCCTAGCGCACCGAACATGCGGACGGACCCATAGTTGATATGATACTTCTGCGAAAGCTGAAAATTCAGGCTTTCCGTTAACGGATCAGTGGGCATAAAGAAAAAATACATCAGTCCCACGAGCGGTATTAGCAGGGTCACTTTCGACATCTGAAAGAGAAGCGTTCCTACCACTATGGATATGAACAGGATCAGCAGCAGCACTTTCTTGACCGTTTTCGTTTTGTCGCTGACTACGCCCCATAAAGGCTGGGAAAACATCCCGACAAGTCCGCCCAGCGCAATCATGAATCCTATCTGCGTCTTTGAAACGCCTTGTGCAGACAGATAAACCGGAAGAAACGACAAGAACACCGAAAACATGGAAAAATAAAAGAAATTATAGGATCGTAATAGTGCAATCGACATGACCGTATGCTTCCTCCCGTTTGCGAAAAATCGACCTTGCCGATTGCCAAGGTCGATTCCATCAATGATTCTATTTTTTCTGGGCTAACAATTGTCCCATTTGCAGCTTGCTGCCCACATTCACGTCGGTGGCCCAATCAATCTGTCCATTTTCAAAAACGAGAATCACCGTGGAGCCAAATTCAAACCAGCCCAACTCATCTCCTTTTTGCAAATACGGGGTATTCGCGATCGGTTCGCTCTCTGGCTTACCGCGCTTTACGTTGGTTGTCGCCCGGCAGTATGTGACTTTCACGCTGCCCACGAACAGCGCTCCTACCTTCACGACCGCGACAGAACCAATCTCCTCCGACTCCACAAACGTAACCAACCGTTCATTGCGGGCAAAAAGCCGGTCTATCTGCTCCACGCCCAACTGATTCACCGGATACAATCGTCCTGGCACATACGTATAGGAGTGAAGCGTGCCATTTACCGGCATATGAATCCGATGATAATCTCGCGGACTGAGATAGATCGTAATGAACTTCCCGCCGTGATAACGCTTGGCCAGCTCCTCCGATCCCCCCAGCAGCTCGCTTACCCGATACGCCTTCCCTTTTGCCTGGATTAGCGTGCCCTCCTGGATATCCCCGAGCTGGGACACGGTGCCGTCTACCGGACTCACAATCGTGTCCGTGCCCGTTGCAATCGGTCTGGCTCCCGGCTTCAAGCGGCGTGTAAAAAATTCTTTTAAGGATTTATACTGTTCGACCGGCTTCTCGATCGCCTCGACATCGATCTGATAGTGCCGGATATAACGTCGGATTGCCATTCGACTGAATCGTGTACCCGTGATTTTCCCCATGGTACGCGAAAGTGCATTTTGCGGTAAGCGATGAATGATACCGCCAAGCAGTTTTTTACTCATACGTCATCTCCCAAAAGATCGGACTTTCCCGGCTTTCATACTACCCCTTACTCTACCATGAACCTTATGTGGGAGCAAACCTTGTAAATAAAACTGACACGTTTCGGCAAAAGACGAGATTTGCATTGCGGATGTCGTATACTATAATGAAAAGGAAGCATCTGATTGTGAAGAATTAAGGAGACGTAGCGATATGTCCACATTTGATCTGACGGAGCTGATTCACGAATACGGTCAGGTCCTTGCCCGTTTTTTCGATCCGATTTCCGACATGATATTCCTTATGGCGGTAGAAGATGAAACCACGTTCCGCTACGTGATGATGAATCCTAGCGCCATGCGTATAGCGGGACTGACCGAAGCAGCCTACGGCAAAACATTTGACGAAGTATATCCGCAAGAAAAAGCAAATCGGTTTAACCATCACTATAGGGAAGCTGTACGATCCCGCAAGCCTTTTTCCTTTATCGACGAGGAAGAAATTTGCGGCGAATCCGTACTGACTCCCATTTTTAATTCAGAGGGCATCTGTACCCATGTTTTTTCCGTTACACGCGATATTACAGAGCGCAAACGGCTGGAAGACCAGCTTCATTACATGGCGTATCATGACATGTTGACCGAACTGCCCAATCGCCGCAAGCTGTATGATCTGATTGATGCTGCGCTTAAACAGACACAAGCGAATGGCAAAATGTTGGCCGTTCTGTATCTCGACTGCGATGATTTCAAAAAGATCAACGATACCCTGGGACACGATGCAGGGGATGAATTTTTACGAGGGATATCCAAGCGCCTGCGCTACTGTGTACGGGATACGGACATTCTCTCCCGCTTTGGTGGAGACGAATTCATCATCATTCTTCCTGACATTGCCCAAGAAGAGGAAGTATGCAAGATCGCGGAACGGATCATTCATTCACTCGGACAGCCTTGGCTCATCAAACAACAGCAAATCAGCGTCACCGTTAGCATGGGGATCTCTCTCTATCCGCGAGATGGTCAGGAAAAATACGAACTGATCGGACGAGCCGACGAAGCTCTTTACCAAGCGAAAGATCACGGCAGAAACCGTTATAAACTGTACAACCAAAATCAATCTATGTAACTGCCAAAAACAACAAGAGCGATACTACCGAAAACAGGAAGCTGATCACATATAAAACCACCACAGTCTGCTTTGCAGTCAGCCCGCGTGACATGAGGCGATGATGGACGTGCCTCCTGTCCGCCTGCGTGATGGAAGTACCCGCCAGCAATCGACTGATCATGACCTGCAACGTATCCATGACAGGCAGTCCCAGTGCTAGTACAGTCACAACCAAGGAAATCATCGTCGCACCTTTCATCGATCCTTCCAATGAAACGATTCCTAGAGCAAATCCTAAAAACGTCGCCCCCGCATCGCCCATAAACAATTGGGCAGGGAAAAAATTGAAACGAAGAAAAGCCAACGTCGCACCCACCAGCACAATCGCGATAAGGGCAGTCAATTCTTGCTCTTTTACCAGCGCGATAAAAAACAGGGTAGTCGCCGCCAGTGTTGTAACCCCACCTGCCAGACCATCGGCACCGTCAAGGAAATTGAGCATATTGATCAATCCGAGAATCCAGATCACGGTTGCCAAATAGGCAAGCCAAAGCGGAAAATGAAAGAAGCCATAATCCTCTGCGCCCAGCCAAGAAAGGCCAATCCCCCGAAAGCGGATACCCATCGCAAATGCCAAGGTCGCTGCCAATAGCTGCACCAGCAATTTCGGCATGACTGGAAACTCCATTCGCCGCGCTTTGTACCAATCATCCAGCGTACCAATCGCGATTAAAAGCGCTCCCCCGATCGTCAACACAAGCCAAAGTGTACTTATCCCCGCGAAGCATGCCGTAATCATAATGATCCCTACGTACATCGCCATTCCACCGGACAGGGGCATTGGTTTTTTGTGGGCTTTTCTTCCAACCGGCATATCAATCAGCCGAAACCGCCAAGCGACCTGCTTGGCCAGCGGAATGAGCAAATATACAAGAAAAAAAGATGCCAAGAACGGTACCAGATAATAGACGATACGACCTCACCAGCCTAGAACTCTTTTCTTGTTAGTCTGGTCGTTCCTTACTTTCTATATAACTAATTGGTGCAATCATAGTGGTGGGGGAAGGGAAGAGAGGGCGGGGCTACCTACTTGCCACACCCGTAGGGAGTGTTTACTGTCCGGTTCCGCTTCCAAAAACGGTACGTCGCGCAAAAGTTTCAAGGAAGCGTATTCAAACGTAGAGGTTGCGCGACAAGCGTGTACCGTTTTTGGAAGCTCCACCTTTGTAGGCGTGGCAAAAACTCCGCCCCGTCCCTCTCTTCCCTTCCTCACGTGGCTGTACGAAACGGAGCGCCTGCGGAGCCCTGCCGAGCGGAGCAGTGAATCGCAGGAAAAAGGGCCGCAACCCAGCCCGCGCTACGAAGCGGCTGCTACTTTTGCGGACCCCTGCGATTCGCTGTGGAGCGGACAGTACCCGCTTCACTGCAGGGCGTAGAATGAAGCGGAGTTGCGAAACATGCTCTCCCCACCGCAGCCACGATAGGCGGAGAATGAAAAAAGGTTGCCCGTATGGACAACCTTTTTTGTATACAGTCTATCGACTGAATTAGAGAAGCTCGGAAACCAGTTTTGCCTGCGTGAAGAGCAGCAGGTAATCCGGTCCGCCAGCTTTGGAGTCTGTACCGGACATGTTGAATCCGCCAAATGGGTGGGTTCCGACCAGCGCACCTGTACATTTACGGTTGAAGTACAGGTTACCGACATGGAATTCGGTGCGTGCTTTTTCGAGGTGAGCACGGTTGCGGCTAATTACTGCACCAGTCAGGCCGTACTCGGTATTGTTCCCGATTTCCAGAGCATGGTCGAAGTCACGAGCTTTGCAGAAGGCTACCACTGGACCAAAAATCTCTTCCTGCATGATGCGCGCTTGCGGATCTACATCGGCAAACACAGTTGGTTTGATGAAGTAGCCGTTTCCTTCCGCTTTCTCTCCACCAGCCATCAGCTTGCCTTCGGTTTTTCCGATCTCAATGTATTCCAGAATTTTATTGTAGGCTTTGTCATCCACCACAGGGCCTGTATAGAAATCAGGATTAACAACATCGCCAACAGTCAGCTGCTTGGTCAGTTCAACGACGCGATTCAGTACTTGATCATACACATCTTGATGCACGATTGCACGGGAGCAAGCCGAGCATTTTTGACCAGAGAAACCGAATGCAGACGCCACGATGGATTGAGCAGCCAGTTCCAGATCGCAATCGTTGTCAACGATGATGGAATCTTTTCCGCCCATCTCAGCTACCAGACGCTTCATCCATTTTTGTCCCGGACGGTGTTTGGCAGCCAATTCGTTAATGCGCAGACCGACATCACGGGAACCTGTAAAGCTGATGAAACGTGTTTGTGTATGTTCAACCAGGTAATCACCGATCTCGCTTCCGCTGCCTGGCACGAAATTGACTACACCTGCAGGTACACCAGCATCCTCCAGAATTTCCATGAATTTTGCCGCGATCACGGGAGTAGTGGAGGCCGGCTTCAGGACAACGGTATTCCCAGCAACCAGTGCTGCTGTTGTCATCCCCACCATGATGGCAAGCGGGAAGTTCCATGGCGGAATCACAACCCCTACGCCAAGCGGAATGTAATACAGCTCATTATCTTCACCAGGAATGCGAGTCAATGGATGGCGCTCTGCCAATTTATCCATTTGACGGGCATAGTATTCCATAAAGTCGATTGCTTCTGCCGTATCGGCATCCGCTTCCGCCCAGCTCTTACCTGCTTCCTTTACCAGCCAAGCAGAAAATTCATGCTTGCGACGGCGCAGGATCGCTGCCGCCTTATAAAGATAACGGGAACGAGCTTGCGCTGGCACAGCTTTCCATGTTTCAAATGTGCTTGCTGCCGCTTGCATCGCTTTTTCAGCCAAGGCTTGATCCGCTTGGGACACGATGCCGATTACTTGATCCTTATTGGAAGGATTGATTGAACGAGATTTCTTTTCCGTCTTGATCCGCTCACCGCCAATGATCAGATCGTACTCGCGGCCCAGTTCGCTTTCTACCTTTGCCAGTGCTTCTTGAAAGGCCTGTTTATTTTCTGGCAGGCGGAAATTCGTAAATGGCTCATTTTTAAAATCGATAAGCATGATCTAATGTCCTCCTCAATAAAGACTCTTTGGGTTCATCTACCTTCCCTGTAGAACTTGCAAGGATCATACCAACTTTCTGTAAAACCCAAGATATCCCCTAGTCTTTGCATTTCATAACGTTTCCACACATGTTACCTGCCAGTAGAATTTGTACATTTATGTTCAATCATTGTTCAAAAATGTACACCAGTGTTCTTCTCCTCCATTTTCATGTAAAATGGAAATGTTCCAGAAATGGATCGCATACGATTGAAATGGGGGAGGGAAATCATGGAGGCTTGGTACATATTGTTGGTCGGTTTTTTAATAGGAATGCGTCATGCCACTGATGCGGACCACGTCGTGGCCGTGACGACAATCGTCAGTCGGCAAAAAAAGCTATCGATTGCAGCCTTGATCGGCGCCTTCTGGGGACTCGGACATACGGTTACAATCCTGTTGGTTGGTTCGCTCATCATTTATTTACAAGTCGTTATTCCCCCACACGTTGGCTTATTTATGGAGTTTTCGGTGGGCGTGATGATCGTCGTACTCGGTATCATCAGCTTTCGGAAGTTTATGCGGCCGCAGGAGCATACGCAGGATACGATTCTCCTTCGCCCCTTTATCATTGGCTTGATTCACGGCCTGGCTGGCTCGGCAGCGGTTGCGCTGATGCTCTTGACACTCATCCCCTCACCAACCCTTGGCGCCATTTATCTATTGATCTTCGGATTGGGAACGATGGCAGGGATGATGATTTGCACCTTGATCATCGGGCTTCCTTACATTTTTACTACGCGACTGCATACCTTCCATCGTTACCTGGGATTGGCGACAGCCTCTTTTAGCATCGTATTCGGACTAATGATGATGTATGAACTGGGGATTGGCAATGGATTGTTTACCGACCATCCGACCTGGACACCTGAGTAACTCAATAGATAAACAAAAACCCCAGCCTGTACATCGGCTGGGGTTCGTTAGTCGACTGGGTTGATAGTATTCCCATCGACATAAGTGAAACTAAGGCTAGGATACGCTAAAGACATGGCTCAGCCCAACTTTTCCAATTATTTCCGATAAATATGCATGTATGCTTCCCCATCCGGCGGACGAACGTAGATGGACAACGGCTGGTTAATGGACTGGACGTACAGATTGACGTGCACATCCTTGTCGATTAATTGGTTGATCAAGCTTGCTGCATATTGGGTAAATTGCAGCACTTCTGTACGCGAGTCATACTCCGCCGTCGCGGTAATCGTCAGCTCGGTCATTTTTCCGCCCATGAACCGCCCTGTTCCGGTGATGCCCACATATTCCTGGAAGAATGACTGGATTTGCTTCATCAGCTTGTCAAACTGCAGGGAAATTTGCGGCTGATCCTTTTCTACCTCCGTACTAGGGAACAAATAATATTTCTCGTCGATCGGCTGCCATTTGGACACGGAGCTGTCAGTTGCATTCACCGTACCTGTAGAAATGAAGCTTCCCGGGATCATCGTCGAATTGCGATCCGGCACTTGATACAACGCGACGACCATCGGGATCTGTTGATTTTCGGCACGTACGGTTTGCACGATCCGGGACGCGATCTGCTGACCTTTTGCCCGCAGCTCATCTACGGTATACTTCTTTTCCTGACCAGATGCATCCTCATACACCGGTGACAGCGACAGCCCGAGAACGATACCCGACAGTTTCCGCGTCTCTTTCTCCAGATAATCATGCTCGAGCACATGAACGAGCAAAGAAGGACCTTGATCCGGATTGACTCCCGCAGGATCATCCTTGGCCCGTGACAGCCAAGCGGTTACCTGTTCCTTTTTGATTTGTTGTCCTTCTTGAAAGTAATAGTCTTCGTTGGAAAACGTCTCTTGGGCAATTTCCATCAGCCCCAGCTCCAGATGGCTGAAATCCATGCGATAAGAAGATGGCGTGAGTCTGGAGAGCATCCCACGCGTTTGATTTTGCCGATATGGCGGTACGCTGCCATAGTAGTTTTCCGAGACTTCAATCACTGGCGAAATGGTTGGCGTTGGCGTTTCCTTCGTCTCTTCTTTCCCCGGCCACAGCGAGCAGGCCGTAGTGACAACCGCGAGTCCTGCTGCCAGACCAAATCGTAACCATCTAGTATTCATCGTTATGCTCCTTCATTCCCATTACTGCGTGCTTGTATGCTCCTCCACCAATACGTACTCTCGACCAAACACTTTTTCAAAGCGCTGCTGATACTCACTCGCTTCCTTCAATTCCAGGTGGATATCAGGATGGACGCTTTTCAGCTTAATGTGGACACGCTTGTCGCTAATGCTGCAGCGAAGATCCTCAATATCATGGGATAAAGCCCGATCCAAGGCCCTGGCCATGAGCAGCAGAATCCCCAGCTTCAGAATGGTGTCTTCGTCCTCTGACTCCAATAATCCCCGATACGGCGTCAACAGCTCCCGCATCTTTTTCTTGTTCTTAAACGAAGCGATGATAGCCACCAGCAATCGTTCGCGATGGGTCAGCCCCGGTATTTTGGAATGCAGCAAGACATACGCTGTATGCACCTGCCAATCATAGAAGCTGACCGCCACTCCTACATCGTGTAGATGAGCGGCTACCCGGAGCACCTTTCGTGCGGATTCATCCATCCCATGAATCGGTGCCAATTCATCAAACAAACGTGATGAAAGATGGGCAACATGACGCGAATGCTCTTCATTGACATGATAGTAATGCATCAGATTGACCACTTCGTTCATCAACACATCATCATCCGCTTCTTGGAACACCTGATCGTGCAAATACTCGTAGAACAATCCTTCGCGCAGCCCGTTACCGCTGATCAGTAAAGACGGGGCTTGAGTGGTCTCCATGAGCGTCTGGATGATCAAACCACCTGCGACAATCAAATCGGCACGGTCTTTGGACAAACCAGGCAGCTCTTGCAGCTCCTTCAAAGTGAGGTTGCCCAGCATCTCCATCGTAGCATCTACCTGGCTTTTGTCCATCTCATAATGGTGTGCACTTTCCAAGGGATATCTGACCAATTGCCGGTGCACACGAGCGATATTGCGGACCGTACCGCCCAAGCCAAACAGCGGCATTCCTGTACGGTCACCTATCCATGGCACTGCTTGTATTGATTCTCGTAAAAATTGACGGAGCTCCTGGATGGCCACTCGCCCTTCGCCGCCTTCCAGACGAAAGCGCTCAGACAGCGTGAGTGCGCCATAGGGCATGCTTACCGTGTGCTCCAAGGAGCGCTTGTCGAAGAAAGTGACTTCACTGCTTCCTCCACCGATGTCCAAGGTATAGCCGCTCGCATGGGCAAAACCGTTTTTGACACCTAAAAAGCCATAGTACGCTTCTTCCTGCCCGCTTAAAATCCGAAACACCAAGCCAGTTTCCCGCTCGACCTGTTGAAGGAATTCAGCGCCATTCACCGCTTGGCGCACAGCCGCCGTTGTGACCGGCACAATGCGATTGACACCACGCGACCTGCAAATTTTCATGAAGCGCAAAAGAGCCGCCATCGCCCGCTTGATCGCTGCAGGCTTCAGCGTCAGCTCCTCCCCCATCCTCTCACTCAGGCGAACGGTTTCCTTTGTATCATCAATCAGGTGATAAGCTTGATTGCTTACCTGAAAGATGACCATGCGTATCGTGTTGGAGCCCATGTCTACGATGGCAATTTTCTCCAATGAAGGCACTCCTTTTTCGTCAACAATTATTCCATCCTGGTCCAGGTGTCATTGCGCAGCGTGTAAATATACGCCGATTCTCCTACACCTACTAGCTGGTAATCCCCTTTTCCTTGGCTCAGTACCACAAGCCGCTCCGGAGCCTTTTGAACGAGCGGAGACCATTCTCCCTCTTCCTTTTTCAGGACACCCTGCTCCGTCGCCACATAGATCGCGCCGTCGCGTTCGTCAATGCAGAGCGAATAGATTTGCTCCACATGATCCAGCTGCTCCGGTTCCCATGTCTTATCCGTTGCATACAGCAATCCGTACTGGGTCGCGACATAAATCCGATCGTCGTCCTTATGGTATGCGATCGCATAGACCTCTTGATCGAGCGGCATCCATTTTTTCCAAGCAGCTCCGTCTACCGATTGATATACGCCGTCACCGGATACCGCAGCGTACAGGTGCAAGTCACCGCTTTTCTTGATCCCGATCAAGCCGCGTATATCCGGATTTTCCGGCAAGCCCTCGTTAAAATCGCTCCAGCTCTTCCCACCGTCTTGCGATTTCTTCATTACATTATTGCCGCCGAGATAGATGTTGGTGGACACATCCGAATCGATATACCACCCGGTGACATCCACGGTTTGCAGCTTTGGCGAAACCTCATACCACAGCTGGTTATCCGATGAACTGAACAATCCTGCGTACGTGCCGATCCATATTTTTTCACTGTCTGTCATCGCTAGGTTATGGATGACCGCCCCTTTTTGCAACACATCCTGATAGGTTAAATCCCCCAAAACCGTAGCTGCGACAACCGATGTTTTCCCTTGATCTGTAGAAGATTCTTTACTACTGCAGCCTGTCGCTACCAGAAACAAAGCAAGACCGATCCATAATCGTATAATGCCTTTCATCTCTCTCACTTCCTTACTGCAGTCTTCTACGCGCTTCTATTCCTTTGATTCTTCCAAGAGTGCTAAGAAGGCTGCTTCATCCAATACAGTGATCCCTAGTTTCTCTGCCTTTTCCAGCTTAGAGCCGGCTTTTTCTCCGGCAATCACGATATCGGTTTTCTTGCTTACGCTGCCTGTGACCTTGCCGCCCAGCAGTGCGATTTTTTCTTCCGCTTCCGTACGAGACATCTGAGCCAACGTGCCTGTCAGGACAATCGTTTTGCCGGCAAATGGTGAATCAACACCCTCGGCGGTACGCGTGCCTTTATAGGTCATATTGACGCCGGCTTGCTTTAACCGGTCGATAATCTCCCGAGACTGCGGCAAAGAAAAATAGTTGACGATGCTTGCTGCCATTTTCGGACCGATTTCATCAATCTGGGTCAGCTCTTCCTCTGAGGCATTCATAATCCCGTCGATATCCCCGAAATGCTCGGCTAGGACTCGTGCTGCCTTGGCACCGACCAATCTGATGCCCAACCCGAAGATCAGGCGCTCCACCGAGTTTTCCTTGCTTCCTTCAATAGCTGCCAGCATATTGTCCACTGACTTTTCACCCATGCGTTCCATCTGCAGCAGTTGGTCGCGCTTTTCATGGAGATCGTACAAATCCGCGACATTGGCGATCAGGCCGCTTTCGAAGAGCTGGGCAATCACCTTTTCTCCCAGACCCTCGATATTCATCGCCTGCCGGGAGACAAAATGGATCATTCCTTCCCGCGCCAGTGCCGGACAGCTCTGGTTGACACAGCGCAGCGCCACTTCCTCCTCGATGCGCAGTAGCTCGCTGCCGCATTCCGGACAATGGGTCGGCATGGAGAAAGGCTGCTCATTACCCGTACGGCGCTCCGGCAGCACCGCCACGATTTCCGGGATGATGTCTCCGGCCTTTTTCACTACCACATGATCCCCGATCAAAAGCCCTTTTTCACGGATGATATCTTCATTATGCAAGCTTGCCCGCTTCACTGTGGTACCAGCTAAACTAACCGGCTTGAGCAAGGCGGTCGGTGTAACGGCACCTGTACGCCCAACCGTTACCTCGATCCCTTCCAATACCGTGACAGCTTCTTCCGCAGGAAACTTGTAAGCGATGGCCCAGCGCGGGCTTTTCGCGGTAAAGCCAAGCTCCTGCTGTTGCGCATAGCTGTCCACCTTGATCACCATGCCGTCGATCTCATACGGCAATTCCGGACGTTTGACCGTCCATCCGTTGATAAATTCGATGACGTCTTCCATATCGTCAAATACGCGCCGCTCCGGATTCACCTTGAAGTGGAGGGACTCCAACAGATTTAAACCTTCGCTGTGCGATTCTACCGTCTCTCCAATCAGCTCGCCCAGACCGTAGATAAACGTATCCAGCTGCCGGGATGCCGCGATCTTCGGATCCAATTGGCGCAGTGAACCTGCCGCCGAATTGCGCGGATTGGCAAACAGTGCTTCGCCGCGTTCTTCACGCTCTTTATTCAGCTTTTCAAACGCACGCTTGGGCATATAAGCCTCCCCACGCGCCTCCAAGGTCAGCGGCCGCGGCAAACGCAATGGAATCGAGCGGATGGTCCGCAGATTTTGCGTAATGTCTTCGCCTACCTGACCGTCTCCGCGCGTAGCGCCACGGACGAACCTGCCATTTTCGTAGTGCAGGGAGATCGCCAGTCCATCGATTTTCAGCTCGCACATATAGCGTACCTGTTGATTCCCGAGCGCACTTTTTACCCGGCGGTCAAAATCACGCAGATCATCCGCTCCGAAAGCATTGCCCAGACTGAGCATCGGCGACTTGTGCTCCACTTTTTCGAAAAACGGCAACGGTTCTCCACCCACGCGCTGTGTGGGAGAATCCGGTGTTACCATGTCCGGGAAAAGCTCCTCCAGATCGCGAAGCTCCCGCATCAATTGATCATATTCCTGGTCGCTAATTTCCGGACGGTCCTCTACATGATATAGACGATTATGACGGTCTATTTCGTTGCGCAATTCCAAGATTTTTTTTTCCGCGGTCAGTCGATCCATCGATTTGTTCATCCTTCCACTGAGCTTACACTTTTTCTACAGGGGCGAACTTGGCCAAAAGCTTCTTGATGCCGGTTGGACTCGGGAACGCGATGTCCAGCTCCAGATCGTCGCCGCTTCCTTTCGTCTTCACGATGGTGCCGACTCCCCATTTCGCATGCTTTACCTTATCTCCTAATCTCCATTCGACGCCAGAGGCTGCTCCATGGTGCGGCAGCTTGACGGGCTGTGTGAAGCTTCGGGCCGCCGGAGCAGCACCGCCCGTGGTAGCCGTGGGCTTCGCTGCAAAACGCGATTCCCCGCTGCGGTTGCCAAAGCTTGAGCCTGCGGTACCAAAACTGCCGCCGCTTCTGCCGCCAAAGCTGCTTGCCCCACCACCGAAACCAGCCCCGCTGCGTCCAAGTCCGAAACCGCCGCCTGCCGGTGTGCTGCTCCGTTCTGTCCCTTCCAGCAGCTCCTCCGGGATTTCCTGCAGAAAGCGGGAAGCCGGATTGTAGTTGGTTCGGCCAAAGAGGGTACGCATTTTGGCACCCGTGACATAGAGACGCTCCTCCGCGCGGGTAATCCCCACATAAGCGAGACGGCGCTCCTCTTCCATCTCCGTATCGTCAAACAAAGCGCGGCTGTGCGGGAAGACTCCTTCCTCCATGCCCACCAGGAACACGACTGGGAATTCCAGGCCTTTGGCACTGTGCAGGGTCATCAGCGTTACTTGTCCCTCCACGGCTTCCGGCGCTTTTTCTTCCGCATCTTCGCCCAGTGTATCAATATCCGCGACCAAGGCCAGATCCGTCAGGAAGGCCAGCAAAGTACGGTCTTCGCTTTTCTTCTCGAACTCTTGCGTGACAGACAGAAACTCCTCGATGTTTTCCAGTCGGGCTGCGGCTTCGATGGTCTTTTCCTCGCGCAAGGAATCGCGGTAGCCAGTCCGTTTCAGCACTTCTTCCACCAGCTCCGTGACGCTCAAGAAATCCGCCATTTCAATCAGATTGGTCAGCAGCTCGCCAAACGCGCTGATCGCATTCGTCGTGCGCGCAGGCAGTCCCATATAGCCAACCTCCTGGATCGCTGCATACATGCTCATGCCATGTGCCGCTGCGTAGGAAGAAAGCTTCTCTACCGTCGTGTCCCCGATATTGCGTTTCGGAACGTTAATAATCCGCGTCAGACTGATGTCATCGTCCGGGTTGGAAATGACACGCAAGTAAGCCAATACATCCTTAATCTCTTTGCGGTCATAGAACTTTGTGCCGCCCACGATCGTATACGGAATGTTCGATTTGACGAATACATCCTCGATCACACGGGACTGCGCGTTGGTTCGATACAGGATGGCAAACTTGTCATAACGTCGATAGGCAGCCAGCTGCTGCTTGATGGTTTCCACAATGAAGTAGGCTTCCTCATGCTCGGAATCGCCCTGGAAGTAATAGATTTTATCGCCTGTCTGATTCTCGGTCCACAGATTCTTTTCCTTACGTCCCGCGTTGTTGGCAATCACTTTGTTGGCGGCGTCCAGAATCGTCTTGGTGGAACGATAGTTTTGCTCCAGCTTGATGATTTTTGCTTCCTGGTAGTCTTTCTCAAAGTTCAAAATGATGGAGATATCCGCACCGCGCCATTTGTAGATACTTTGGTCGGCATCCCCCACACAGCAGACATTGCGGTACTTTTCGCCAAGCATCTTGATCAACAAGTATTGCGCTCGGTTGGTATCCTGATACTCGTCCACATGAATGTAACGAAACTTCTTCTGATAGAATTCTAACACTTCTGGTACTTCTTGGAAAAGTCGAACTGTCGTCATGATCAAATCGTCAAAATCCAACGATTGGTTCGTGCGCAGCTTTTTTTGGTACAGCTCGTAAACACGCGCGACGTTTTTGGTAAAAGGATCGCCCACACGTTCTGCATACTTGGCGGCGTTCAACAGTTCATTTTTCGCCCCGCTGATCGCTGCCAGCACGGAACGCGGCTCACATTGCTTTGGATCAATATTCAGCTCCTTCAGACACTGCTTGACTACCGAAAGCTGATCGCCCGCATCCAATATGCTGAAGCTGCGATTGATACCCAGCCGGTCAATATCGCGGCGCAAAATCCGTACGCAAAGGGAGTGGAAGGTAGAGATCCAGATCTCCTCCGCACCCGCTCCCACAATGCTCTGCACCCGGTTGTTCATTTCTCTGGCCGCTTTATTCGTAAACGTGATCGCCAAGATGCTCCACGGCGCCACATTTTTTTGCGAAATCAAATAAGCGATACGCTGTGTTAACACTCTTGTCTTACCACTGCCCGCACCCGCGAGGATCAATACGGGACCTTCTGTATGTTGGACGGCTTCAGCTTGTTGCGGATTCAAGCCAGCCAGCAAATTCCCTTTAGAAAACATTAGTCACTGCCACCTTTCTTAAAAAAGAAGACATACGTTCTTATTTTGACATAGATTAGGCTAGGATGCTAGTTAATCAGAAGCAAAAAGACTGCCGACATTTTCGCTGCCGGCAGCCTGCTTTATTCCTTTATTTTTTCGCTTGTTTTAA
>DASQNU010000148.1:0-7330 GCA_035644815.1 Bathyarchaeia archaeon
ACTATCCAACGTCTCGTTTTTCTTAACGCGAATTTCTGCCATCTGTCTTCCCTCCCTCCGCTATAAACAGTGGGACAAACTGTTCAAGCACAGACTGTCAAATTACATTATAGGACAGAGCACCTGCCTAGGTCAACCTCACGTTGAAATTATTCCTGGAAACCAGCCAAGAAGTGATAATGAATGTGGAAAACTTCCTGACCGCCTTCTTTCCCGCAGTTATTTACCAAGCGGAAGCCCTTCAGGTTCAACTTTTGCGCCAATTTTTGCGCGACCACATGAATATGCCCGATCAGTGGCAAATCTTCCTCGGTGACGTCCATCAAGGTTGGAATCGGTTTTCTTGGAATGATGAGAAGATGGATCGGGGCTTTGGGTGCAATGTCATGAATCACAATCACTTGCTCATCCTCATATTCATAGCGGCCGGGAATCTCACCATCCATAATACGCGTAAAGATACTTTTTTCCACAGGAATCCCTCCTATACGTATCGTAAAAAAACGTTACGACTCATACTCATGTAAAAAGCTTTCACGAATGTACACTTCATTTCCACTATAGCCCAGTTATCCAATGGTTGGCAAGCTAGCCGCACGCTGACTGACGATCTTCTCCTTGCGAAATGACCATACGCGTGGTAGCATGGCTTCGATACAAATGGAAGGGGATATCTGCATGAATCCGATATCACTGCAACAAGCTGCACAGATGGCCCAAGGGCTGTTGATAAAAGGGAATTCTACCGACACAATCGATTCCGTTCACTTTGACACGAGACAACTCCAGTCAGGCGCTCTCTTTGTCGCCATCCGCGGGGAAGCAAGGGACGGACATGAATACATTGATGTGGCTGCCAAGGCAGGGGCAAAAGCTGCCATTGTTTCCGAGCTGGCAAGCGTCCCGCAAGACCTGCCTGAGGATTTTGGCATTATTCTGGCAAACGATACCCTGCGTGCTTTTCAAAAGCTGGCCGCGGCCTATCGTAGCGCCTTTTCCATCCCGATGATCGCGGTAACCGGAAGCAACGGCAAAACCACTACCAAAGATATGATCGGGCATATACTCGAGCAGAAGAAATCCTTATATAAGACTTATAAAAATTTGAATAACCATCTAGGTGTCCCCTACTCGCTCACTCAGCTCAATGATTCTCATGAGGCTGCTGTCCTTGAGCTGGGGATGAACCATGCCGGAGAGATCGATCTGTTAGCTTCGTTGGTCAAACCGCAGATCAGCGTGATTACCTTTATCGGGCCATCTCATATGGAGTACTTCGGTTCCTTGGAGAAAATCGCGCTCGCCAAAGCCGAGCTGCTGCCTCATACCGATCCGGAGGGCTTCGTCCTGTTGAACGGCGACAGCCCATATCTTCGAAAAATAGCCAGCCTGTACACAGGAGAGGTCCGGTATTACTCGATTGAAGGCCCTGCCGACATTTGGGCTGACAATTTCGTTTCGGACGAACACGGCATTCATTTTACTGTACATTTTGCAGATGGGTTGAACGATCGGTTGTTCCTCCCGCTGTTTGGCAGACATAATGTATTGAATGTACTCCCAGCCATCGCCATCGCGCGGCACTTTGACATGACAATGGATGAGATTCGGGAAGCTCTCTCTACTCTGAAGCTGTCAGCCATGCGATTCGAGGTGCAGCATGCCAGCTCCGGGGCCATCGTCGTGAACGATGCTTACAATGCCAGCCCCGCTTCCATGGAAGCAGCGATTTCTACCTTTGCGGAAATATACCCTGAACGCAAAAAAGTGGTTGTACTGGGAGATATGTTTGAACTGGGGATCGACAGCGCTGCCATGCATGCCGGCGTTGGGCAAACCGCCAACCGCTATCAGAAGCAAATTGCCTTGCTCGTAGCTATCGGCGAGATGTCCCGCCATTTATACGACGCGTATGAAGGAGAAAAACGTTATTTTCCGACCAAGGAAGAGGCAATGGCAACACTTCAGGCGCTCTGGACAAGCGAGTATGCCCTCTTGTTTAAAGCATCAAAAGGAATGTCCCTCTGGACGCTGATTGAGGCTTTGGAAAAATAACATACGAAGCAAAGAAACCTCACTGGACAGAAATGTCCGGTGAGGTTTTCTACTTTTACGTAAGGCTGTGAATGAACCGCTCCAACCGATCCATTCCTTCTTCCAGCTGTGACATCGCGTACGCATATGAAATCCGGATATACCCTTCGCCTAGTGGTGAAAATGCGTCTCCCGGTACAACTGCCAGCTTTTCCTGATGCAGCAGCTTTGTCGCAAATTCCAATGAACCGAGACCAAATCGCTTGATCGATGGGAAGATATAAAAGGCTCCATCGGGCTTTTCCACATCCACCCCCATCGCAACCAGGCGATCATAGACGTAATCTCTGCGAAGAAGGTACTGCTCTTGCATTGGCACAGCATCATCCAGTCCGTTCGCCATTGCTTCCAGGGCCGCGTATTGGCTGACCGAGCTTGCACACGTGACATTGTACTGATGGACTTTGAGCATCTGTTCGGTCAGGTAGGCAGGGGCAAACGTAAAGCCAATCCGCCAGCCCGTCATCGAATGAGATTTGGAGAGGCCGTTAATGACGATTGTTTTCTCGCGCATCCCCGGAAAAGTCGCGATGGAAACATGCTCGCGGCCATAAATCAGTTCACTGTAGATCTCATCGGAAATGATGAAGATTTCCTTATCCCCAATCACGCTCGCGATATCCGCCAATTCCTCTTTCGTCAGCAGTGCGCCTGTCGGATTGGAGGGATACGGCAAAATGATGCAGCGTGTCCGTTCGGTAATCTTCTCCTCCAGCAGCTGGGCATTCAGCTTAAAGCCATTGCCCGTCGTGTCCACGTAAACGGGCTCTGCCCCGCTCAAACGGATCAACGGTTCATAGCCTGGGTAGATAGGACCTGGCAGAATCACTTCGGTTCCATCAGTCAGGATCGTACGCATGGCAATATCCAGCGCTTCGCTGGCTCCATTGGTCACGATCACTTCTGTCGCTGCGTCATAATCCAACTGATACTTGGTCTTGAAGAATTGGCATGCGGCTTTGCGCAGCTCAGGAAGACCCGCGTTGGGTGTATAAATGGTCCGATTGTTCTCAATGGCCTCAATACCGGCCTGCTTGATATGGGCAGGGGTCGCAAAATCTGGTTGTCCAATGGTCAAAGAGATCGCGTCAGGTACCTGCAGCACCATATTGGAAAACTTTCGAATACCGGAGATTTGAATGTCTTGTACACGTGGATTTAACAGATGCTTCACGTTTTTACCCGCTTTCTCGTCTTTCGTTATTCTCGATCTTACCACAAATTGTTTCGATTACCCAGTTACCTTTGCGAAACAAATTCTTTGGAACCATAAGTGTGCATGAAAGAAACTGGCTATGCCAAGCTTTTGGCGTAGCCTTTTTATTCCTTTCGATTTTGACAATAGAAGGTTGTGCAAACATGGTGGTGAGCGAAGGGAAGAGAGGGAGGTGCTCCCTTCTTGCCACACCCGCAAGGGGGTGAAATTGTCCGGTTCCGCTTCCCAAAACGGTACGTCACGCAAAAGGCGTAGCGTTTGCATAAAGTCGACCGGATAAAAGATTAAAATCTCGCCGACCGTATGCGGAGCGGACAGTCTACTCTTCGCTGCAGGGCGTAGAATGAAGCGGAGTTACGAAACATGCATTCACCACCACAGCCTCTTGAATAAAGAATAAAACCCCCACAGCTCATGTGGGGGTAAGAGAAAGGCAAGGTTGATTAAAAATCTTCCGCAGCCACGATATTTTGCCCTTTGTCCTGATGTCTCTCGAGCGCGAGCTGCACCAACCGGTCAATCAGTTCCGGATAGTGGATCCCAGCAGCCTCAAACATCATTGGATACATGCTAAACGGAGTGAAACCTGGCATCGTGTTGATTTCGTTGATATAAAGCTGATCATTGCCTTCATCCCAGAAAAAGTCCACACGAGACAAACCTGAGCCGTCAATCGCTTGGAAGGCCTGCACCGCCATCTCGGCAATGCCTGTCGTCACATGCTCGGGGACGATCGCCGGGATCTGCAATTCCGTGCCAGCACCTTTGTATTTGGCTTCGTAATCATAAAACTCTTTAGCGGCAATGACCTCTCCTACTACTGAGGTAATCACATCGTCGTTCCCCAATACACCGATTTCCAGCTCTCTTGCCTTGACGAACTGTTCTACCACGATGCGCCGGTCAAACTTGGCAGCAATTTGCAAGGCTTCCACCAATTCATCACGTGTTTTCGCTTTATTAATGCCCACACTGGAACCCATATTGGCTGGCTTAATAAAACAAGGATACCCTAGTGTTTCTTCAATCTCATTTACAATATTGTTCATTTCGCTTTTCAAGCGGTTTCGCATGATGCCCATGTACTTAACCTGGGGCAAACCCGCCTGTGCGAAAACATTTTTCATCATCCATTTATCCATCCCGACAGCGGAAGCCATCACACCTGTTCCCACATATGGGAGGTTCGCCAATTCAAGCAGCCCTTGTATGGTACCGTCCTCACCATTCGGACCATGAATCACCGGGAATACGACATCAAGGTCCTTGCCAAGCGCCAGAGCGGATGCTGACCTCCCGCCGCTTGTCAGCTCAACAACCGAACCTTCTTTTTCCGCATGATGTCCCGAATCAGTGAGTCGCAGCGCTTCTACATTGGGTAAAATGCCTGCTGTAGGCTCTCCCTTGACCCAGGAACCATCCAGTTGCACATAGACCGGTGTAACTTCATATTTATCGGGATCGACCGCTTTCATGATCGAATAGGCGGTACGCAGTGATACTTCGTGCTCCGAAGATTTCCCCCCATAAATGACCCCGAGTCGGATTTTGTTCCCCATCTGAATTGCTCCTTTCTCCTCTGCACCTCTAGCCCGTGCAGGGTCCTTCCCTATGCTATGCACAGCTGTCGTTTTTTGCTTTCCTCGACCCCTCGGGTCATTAATCCAGCATACACAATGACTTGGGCGAATACAAGAGGAGAGCGACTCACCACCGATTCCACAGCCTCATAAGCTGTAGGAAAATGGAGGGAGGTAACTGCCCTTCCCCACCATAGGTAAATCCGTAAGACTGGAGGTATGCGCGTATGAGAGATTTTTTGGTGTACTGCACGTATTGCTCCTCTTATACTTTGCTGCACAGCTATGACAAAGAAACGAGCACCTTTCTTGGCGAGTACTCGCTTTTGCATAATGAATATACCCGCAATAGTGTCGTCCTAAATAAATTTTTACTTACGCATTTGGGCCATACCTTGCGTACCATTCCTTCCAAAACAGATGAGTACATGAATATTATTTGCAGCGCGAATCATTTTCTGGAGGATGATATCGACAAGTATGTGGAAGAAAGCATGGAGCAGATCAAATATCGGGAATGGAATATGCGCAGTGAACGCGAAATCGGAAAAGTCCAGCTGCACATCGTCGAGCATTTGCTGGAGCATGAGCTGAACTCTCTTACCGATACCCGTGCATCCACACCGGCAGAGGGGCAGGTCTTGATCGGGAAAGAACTAGGAATCAAACGTGCGATTGAAATATTGCGTGAGGTACGTTCGAATAAACAATATGCCTAAACGGCCGGAAAAAGAGCAACCCCGTGATCGACTCACGGGGTTGTTCGTACATTATGCTACAATTACATCTTTACTGGCGTTCTGCTTGCGCTGCGCTTCATCTTGCTGCCACGGTCGCGGTCTCCTCCGCCGCCTGGGCGTTTGGAACCATCTCTATCGCCAGACTTGAAGCCAGGACGTGGTCCGCGACGATCTCTGTTCCCTGGTCCGCGGTTGTCCCTGAATTTAGGACGTTTACCCATCACCGGTTTTTCCGGGGTAAGCTCTACCGGAATTTCATTGCTCTCACGTGTCAGCAATTTCAAGGCTGCAGCTACCAGCCTGTTTGCATCGTGTTCATCCAAAAGATTATTTGCTACAGCGATATACGAATCAAGCTGCCCCGCTTCGATGGTGTTGACTACCTTCTCTACGGTAAAACGCAGCTGTCCACTGATCGCATCGGCAATGGTCGGTACAGCTCGCTTCGCAATTTTAAACTGGTTAATGCGTTCAATAAAATGCAAATGATCGGTTTCACGCGGTGTCACCAGCGTGGTTGCTACCCCTTTGCGTCCTGCACGGCCCGTACGCCCCACACGGTGAACGTAGCTTTCAGGATCTTGCGGGATATCGAAGTTGTACACATGCGTTACGTTGGAAACGTCAATCCCGCGTGCAGCCACATCGGTTGCCACCAGGATTTCGATCTGTCCATCACGGAATTTGCGCATCACTTGATCGCGCTGATTTTGCGAGAGATCGCCATGCAAGCCTTCTGCGAAATATCCGCGCTTTTGCAGCGCCGTGCTCAGCTCATCTACCCTTCTTTTGGTTCGGCCGAAGATAATCGCCAGGTCTGGAGACTCCATATCGATCAAACGGCACAACGTATCAAATTTTTGTCGTTCCGATACTTCACAAAAGTATTGGGCGATGCTCGGCTTTTGCATCACTTTTGGTGTTACGGTGATATGCTCCGGATTGTGCAAAAATTGATCGGCCAGTTTGCGGATCTGTGCCGGCATCGTCGCGGAGAAGAGCATGGTTTGTCGCTGCTCTGGAACTGCGGTGAGGATCTTTTGAATCTCCTCCAAAAAGCCCATGTTCAGCATTTCATCCGCTTCATCCAATACGACGGTTTCCACGTCATTCAGACGGATCGTACGACGTTCCAGATGGTCAATCAATCGTCCTGGAGTGGCAATGATCACATGCGGACGATTTTTCAGCGCGCGGATTTGTCGGCCAATGTCCTGTCCGCCATAGATTGGAAGCTGCTTTACGCCTTTCAGCGAACCAAGCTTAGACAGCTCCTCCGCTACCTGAATCGCGAGCTCACGTGTAGGTGCGAGCACCAATGCCTGGATTTTATCCGATTGGACGTCGATCTTTTGGATCAGCGGGATACTGAACGCCGCTGTTTTCCCTGTACCTGTTTGCGCTTGACCGATCAAATCCACACCAGAGAGTGCAATCGGAATGACCTTCTCCTGGATCGGTGTAGATTCTTCAAAACCCATCTCCGAAATCGCTCGCGTAATGGCTTGATGCAACCCAAATTCAAAAAATGTTTTCACTAACTAATTACCCCTTCCTTATAGGCGAAACATATAGCAGTTTTTATATTCAACGCTTGTACATGCGCGTACAGTCTCGTATATTTTCCCTGATTGTCAGGTTTGGCATACACACGAAAGTAAAAACCGCTCATCAATAGACTCCTCATTTTACCAAACCAA
>DASQNU010000149.1:0-8702 GCA_035644815.1 Bathyarchaeia archaeon
ATGCTATACTCGTAATCGTTCAGAAGTTGATAGACGTTCGGTATAGCAAGGAGGGAAACAGATCATGCAAACCCGAAAAAAACCGTTGACGATCATGCTCTCGCTCATCGCTACGCTTACGCTTTTATTCGGCGGTTGGTATTTGTACCAAAAGATGGAGATTGAAGAACCGATTCGCCAGACGGTAGAAGCAATGAAATCGGCACAGCTGGCAAATCTGCATGTCGATAAAAATGAGGTTGCAATTGAGTTAACCGTTACTCATCCGGAGATGTTTCCGAATGAATATAAAGAGTTGTCCAATTCAATGGCACAAATGCTGGATAACAAAGATGTGAATATCACTGTATTTAATAAAGAAAGTGATTTGCAGACCATTTGGGCAGACGGCGTATTCGCGTTTACCGAGGCGGTAGATTTGCATCAATACAGCAAGATTCCAACTTTGCTGTCCCAATGGAAGCAGGAGTATCAGCTTGATGTTGTCGATACACAGATGGACGAACGAAATGTCTACGTTTTTATGAAACGAGGGAAAGATGCATTCTACGTCATGGTACCTCGTTTTCCAAATGAACAGGAGGTGCAGGTAAATGGGTAAAGAGATATTTTACGGAATCATACCTGGCATCCTAATTTTTCTCCTCTTTTTGGGCGTGAATATCGCTCCTTTTGTTGTCTTTGGAGCCGTGCTTGGGGGCATCTATTTCTTGATGGCTCGCCAAGGCGGAGGAAATATGGGCGGTTTGGCAACACGTAGCAAAGGTAGCCGTCATACCGTTCCAAAAACAAATGTGACGTTTGCTGATATCGGCGGACAAGAACGCGCAAAGAAGGAATTGAAGGAATCGCTTGATTTTTTGATCCACAAAGACAAGATTGAGCAATACGGGATTCGCCCGATCAAAGGGGTATTGTTAGCAGGACCTCCAGGTACAGGGAAGACCTTGATGGCAAAAGCAGCAGCCAACTATACAAACTCTGCTTTCCTAGCGGCATCCGGTTCCCAGTTTGTGGAAATGTATGTGGGGGTAGGAGCCCAACGTATCCGTGAAATGTTTAAAGAAGTTCGTACAATGGCTGAAAAAAATGGCCAAAGCAGCGGAATTATTTTCATCGATGAGATCGACGTCATCGGTGGGAAACGCGAAGGGCAGCAGCAGCGTGAATATGATCAAACGCTGAACCAGCTGCTGACCGAGATGGATGGAATCGCGACGAATGACAAGCCGAGAATTCTCGTAATGGCCGCGACCAACCGCAAAGATATGCTGGATTCCGCACTGCTGCGCCCGGGGCGTTTTGACCGTCACGTCACGGTTGATTTGCCGGATAAAACAGCACGCCAACAAATCTTGACGATCCATACCGAGAACAAGCCTTTGGCTGATAATGTCACCTTGGAGCAAATTGCGCAAGAGACCTTTGGCTTTTCCGGGGCGCAGCTTGAGAGCGTAGCGAACGAGGCAGCGATCTATGCGATGCGTGACAATGCTAGCAAGATCGAGAGAAAGCATTTTTCCTATGCAGTGGATAAGGTCATGATGGGTGAAAAAGTAGACCGTGAAGCGACAGGTGAGGAAAAGCGACGCGTTGCCATGCATGAGCTGGGCCATGCGATTGCGAGTGAGCTTGTGCGTCCAGGCTCCGTTTCCCAGGTAACGCTCAGTCCACGTGGGCAAGCGTTAGGATATGTGCGACAAAATCCAATGGAAGACCGCTACTTGTACACACGCGATGCATTGGAAAAACAGATTATCGTATGTCTGGCAGGTGCCGTATCCGAAGAGATTTATTATGGTGGACGAAGCACCGGTTCCAAAAATGACTTTGAACAAGCATTAGGTATGGCACAGGAGATAGTACAAAGCGGGATGTCCAGCTTGGGGATTGTCAACATGAAGTTGGTTGACAACAACCGCGTACATGAAGAAGTCAATCGTCTGCTGGAGAACTTGCTGGAGCAAACGAGAGAAATGCTGAAAAAATATGATCACTTGTATCAGACCGGTGTGAACATCTTATTGGAGCAAGAGGTATTGCATGGTGATTTCTTCCGTGACTTGTTAAAACAAGAAACAGCAAACGCAGAGCTGGCAATCTAAGGTTGCCGGCTTTTTTTCATGCATGGATAACCATACAAAAAAACTCCTCAACATTGGTGCCCATCAGTTTTGTCCCAGAATATGCTACACAATGACAGGCTGAAGTGTGAGAGGAGAGGAGACAAGTATGGCGAAAATGAATCGCAGAAAAGCGGTTAAGGGCAAACGAAGCACCGCTGAAGGAAAAGCGCTTGACAATAGTCTTGACGAACTTTCTTTCTTAGAAGAATTGGAACTGACGGATCTTGAAATGGAGAGTCCATTAGCCAATCCTGTAGCTTCGGTCACCCCGATCCCGTTGATTCCGAAAAGCAATATTAATAGTTCGGCCAACCAAAAGAAATTCACCAAGATTGTAACGGAACGGAAAGAGCAAAAGGAATTGTCTTCCATTTATACGGATGATTTGACGGATCAGTCTGTGACTACTGAAAAGATTGCGAATCGTGCAGTAGACGGTTCCAAAATAAAGCCGGGTACCATCGAAACATCTCATCTGAAAGATTATGCGATCGACAATACCAAATTGGCTATGAACAGCGTCACGACAAGCAAGATTGCCCCCAATTCCATCACAGGAGAGCATCTGGTCAATGGCAGCATTTCCGGGATGAAGCTGCAGGAGCGATCCATAACGGGCGAAAAAATCATGGATTTTAGCGTCACTTCCGAGAAACTGGCGGATAAGACCATCGATTCCATGAAATTTGCGGAAGGGTCCATTCAAACCAAGCATATTCAAGAACAGGCGATTACAGAAGATTTGATACAGGATCAATCGATCACTTCTGAAAAAATAAAACCAGGGGCAATCGGTACAGTCGGCCTGGCCAATCAAGCAGTAAATACAGCCAAGCTTGAAGATGGCGCCGTCACCACAGATAAATTACGTGATGGAGCTGTCACTTCGGCAAAAATTAATCAGGAAAGCATTGCTTCCCATCATCTTCGTTCGAAATCGATTAATAGCGGGCACTTGGCTGAACAGGCCGTAAAGAAAGAACATTTGTCCAATCAAACTATCCAAGAACATCATTTGAGCTCCGGTTTGGTTGGAGCACTGCATTTAAAAGCAGAAGCAGTGACGAGTGAAAAAATTGCCAAGCGGGCGATAACCGACGAACATCTGAATGATATGGCCGTTACCGAAACAAAAATTGCGAAGGACTCCATTAATAGCAGACACATACAGCCTTTGACGATTCAGAGCGGTCATTTGCAGGATTTCATCATTACGCATAAGAAAATCAGCGATCAGCAAGTGACTACGACGAAAATTGCGGACCAGGCAATAACGGCTGAAAAATTGGCGCATCGAAGCGTCTATCAGCATCACATCGTCGAAGATTCCATCCAGAGCGTACATCTACAAAATGAATCGGTAACCAAAGAAAAAATCAGCAAAGGTGCCATTCAAACCACTCATTTGAACAACCGTGTGATCGGAAGTGCTCAGATACAAGAAAACGCGGTGCAAACCAATCATTTGGCCGATCATTTGATTACCACTTCGAAGCTTGCAGCAGAATCTGTCTCGACGGATAAATTGACCGAGATGAGCGTAAATACATCCAAAATTGCGGATAATGCCATATCTTCGGCAAAAATTGCCCAGGAAGCCGTAAAAAGCAGGCATTTGGCCAAAGGTGCGGTAACCTCAGATGCGATTATGGAAAAAGCGATTCAATCGGTGCATATTCAACCGCAAAGCATTCTGGCAGACCATCTTGCAGATGAAACCGTATCAAGTAAAAAGCTGCAAAACGGTTCAGTGACGAATGAAAAGCTGGCGGATGGCAGTGTGGATGGAAAGAAAATACAGAAAGAGGCAGTAACAGCTGATCATCTTTCCAAGGGAGCAGTAACCACCGAAAAGATTGCCACCAGCGCCATTCAGTCCACCCATATTTCGGAAATAGCCATCCAGACGAATCACCTCGCAGAACAAAGCATTTCTGATTCAAAGCTCAAAGACGGAGCAGTCACGACCGAAAAACTGGCAGATCGCAGTGTAACAGGGATAAAACTGGATGAGCACGTGGTTACTACCATTCACCTTGCTGAGGGGGCTGTAACCAACCATAAGCTTGCCAATAATTCCGTTGAGTCGTTCCATCTTACAGAGCAAGCAGTACAAACTCACCACTTGGCGGAACAGAGTATCATTTCCAATAAACTGGCAGTTGGAGCAGTTACCAAGGAAAAATTAGCTGATCGCGTCATAGATGGTACCAAATTGCAACAATCAAGTGTTGCCGCGGAACATCTGGTTGATCGATCCGTTACAGACGACAAATTGGCCGATGGCAGTGTGACCTCCAGCAAGCTGGCATTGGAAAGCGTGACAACCGATCATATTCAGAATGAGGCCGTGACAGCGGAAAAAATAGCTGCTGAAGCCATTGCCTCGTCCCATTTGGCGGATCAAGCGGTTGCGACCCGAAATGTAGCTGAACAGGCGATTACAACAGAGAAGCTCGCGCCCGGGGCAGTGACAAGAGAACAATTAGCAGACGGCAGTGTCGACGGACAAAAGATCGAAGCGAACAGCATCACAAGCGAGCATTTGCGTAATCAGTCCGTTACAACCGATAAATTGGCGGACGGCAGTGTCGATTCGCAAAAATTGCAGCAGGACAGTGTCTGGACAGAGCATCTCGGAAATGGCAGCGTGACAAAGGAAAAAATAGCCGAACAATCCATTGAAGCCCGTCATTTGACGAAAGGTGCCTTTCAAGCTTCCAATTTCGCGGAAGGCAGCATTCAGACCACATTGATTGCCGATCATGCCATCACGACAACAAAACTTCGCACGGGTGCAGTAACCAGAGACAAATTAGCGGATAATAGCGTAGACTCTCAAAAGCTTGCGCCGTTAAGTGTATATGAAGAACATTTGGCGAATGAGGCTGTTACGGGTCGCAAGCTGCAGGACAGGAGCGTTACCACAGAAAAGCTGGCAGATGGTGCGGTTACCCGAGAGAAAGTGGCTGATAGCAGTATTCCGGCAGAGAAATTGAGCTTCACGCCTGTGCAAGCGCCTGTAGCCCGACGAGAGGTGCTGCAGCAATTCGGGATCATTCCCTTCCGACTTTTGCAGAGTGAGCAGGAGATCGTTCTTGCTGTCGTCCTGGAAGAGTCTTACCTGCATACCGAATATGCTTTCGTTGCAACCGCTACAACGGCTTCCGTTCTGACCGTTATCACAGAGAAGGAAGCGGATCAGGCCAAATTGCTGGTTAAACGAACCGTTGAAGGTGTTGAAGTAACGGGGATGATAAACTGGATAACCATCGGTGAAAAAGGAAGCATCCAAACAACAGAAGCGATTTCTGGCGATCATACCGTCGATACCACCAATACCGTCGATACCACCAATACCGTTGATACCACCAATACCGTTGATACCGTCACTCTAGAAACGGAAAAGCCGGAAGCGGAGCTTGACCAGGACGTCATCCTATTTCCAGAGACAGATGCAGAGGAAATCGACAGCGAGGATGATATCACAGAACAGGTAGATGATGAATACGACGAGATTGACCTCGAGACTGTGGAATGGACGGAAGAAGAGCAGCGACAACTGGAAGCAGAAGATGTAAACGAAGATGACTTTGTTGAGGAAAAAGAAGAATTTGTTGAGGAAATGGCAGTAGATGAGGGAAAAAATCAAGTATAAATGGTGACTCACGCGGCGCTGCCCTTCTCTGACTTGTGGAGGAGGGCAGAATACTGCTGTACCGCCTATACAAGGAAAAAGGCGTGTGATAGGCTATCCCTAGAAAGACACGTTAATGTGGATACATAATAAAAGTTATGTTAACTTTGCGGAGGGAATTTCCTATGAAATTGGCGAAACGCGTATCCTTGTTGTCACCATCTCCCACCTTGGCAATCACCGCTAAATCGAATGAAATGAAAAGGCAAGGCATTGATGTGGTTGGGTTGGGAGCAGGAGAGCCTGATTTTAACACACCTGCCCATATTATTGAGGCAGCTGAACGTGCCATGCGGGAAGGGAGAACGAAATACACGGCAGCAGCTGGTATTCCTGAACTGCTTCAGGCGATCAGCGAGAAGTTTGAACGTGACAATGGCCTTACCTATAGCACGAAGCAAATCATTGTGACGAACGGTGGCAAGCATGCCCTCTACAATTTGTTTATGAGTCTGCTGGATCCGGGGGATGAGGTCATTATTCCGATTCCGTATTGGGTCAGCTATCCAGAAATGGTAAAGATTGCAGATGGCGTCCCAGTAATCATCGAGGGATATGAAGCGAATGCATTCAAAGTAACTGCGCAACAGGTTAAAAACGCGATTACCCCGCGAACTCGTGCCATTATTATCAATTCTCCGAGCAATCCGACCGGAAGCATCTATTCCCGCGAGGAGCTGGAGGCGATTGTAGACGTTTGTTTGGCACACGACATCCTCATGGTTTCAGACGAAATCTATGAAAAGTTGATATATGATGGTCATGAACATGTAAGCGTAGCGTCATTTAGTAAGGAAGCCTATGAACATACAGTCATCATTAACGGCATGTCGAAGCCTTACTCCATGACTGGATGGAGGATGGGATATGCGGCAGGCAATCAAAGCTTGATTCAAGCGATGGTTGACCTCTCCAGTCATAGCACCTCCAATCCGACTTCTTTTGCCCAGTATGGAGCTTTAGCTGCATTGACCGGAACACAGGAGCCATTGGAAATGATGAAGCGGGAGTTTGTGAAACGCCGGGATCGCGTCGTGGACTTGCTCAATCAGATTGAGGGGATTTCCTGCTTGAAGCCAGAGGGTGCTTTCTATGTCTTCCCGAACGTCTCGGAAGCGATGAAAAACATGGGCTACGACGATGTAGACAAATGGTGTGGGGATTTACTGGTCGAGCAAAAAGTAGCGCTGGTGCCGGGCAGCGGCTTTGGTTCACCAAATCATGCTCGTATCTCGTATGCGGCTTCCATGGAGCAGTTGGAGAAAGGAATCGAGCGCATCGGTCAATTTGTCCGCAGAAGCTAGTTTGACCAGATCGGCTGGTTTGTCCGTTTCGCTCTTTTTTACTGATCTGCTTCATTGAATTTGGACAGGCTCAATAGTATAATTGTAACGGTTCAATTGAATACGGGGGGATTTACCACATGTTGACAACCATAGCCCGCATTGGGCAGCACGTAGGTGAAGAAGTGAAAATTGGCTGCTGGCTTTATAACAAGCGAAGCAGCGGGAAAATCCAATTCCTCCAACTGCGCGATGGCTCCGGCTTCATCCAGGGCGTTGTTGTAAAAGCGGAGGTAAGTGAAGAGACTTGGGAGAGAGCAACCCAGTTGACACAGGAAAGCTCTTTGTACATAAACGGTATCGTACGTGCAGACGATCGCGCTCCAAGCGGTTATGAACTGACGGTGACCGGAGTGGAGATTATTCAGATCGCTGAGGAATATCCAATTTCTCTGAAAGAGCACGGCGTAGACTTTTTGATGGATCATCGTCATTTGTGGCTGCGCTCTCCGCGTCAGCGTGCGGCGATGGCCATTCGTTCGGAAATTATTCGTGCGGTAGGGGAGTTCTTCCATGAAAACGGGTTTTATAAAGTCGACCCGCCGATTTTGACGCCGACCTCCGCTGAAGGAACGACCAATCTGTTCCATACGAAATATTTTGATGAAGACGCATTCCTCTCCCAGAGTGGGCAGCTTTACATGGAAGCTACTGCAATGGCGCTTGGGCGGGTTTATTCGTTCGGTCCTACTTTCCGTGCAGAAAAATCCAAAACGCGCCGCCACCTGATCGAGTTCTGGATGATTGAACCGGAGATGGCTTTCGTCGATCACGAAGAAAACCTGCGGATTCAGGAAGCGTTCGTTTCCCATATCGTTCAATCCGTGTTGAAAAATTGCAAGCAAGAGCTGAAAGCGTTGGATCGCGATACCAGCAAACTGGAAAACGTGTTGGCGCCATTCCCGCGCATCACTTATGACGATGCAATCAAGCTGCTGCAAGAAAAAGGCAGCGAGATCAAATGGGGAGACGACTTCGGAGCTCCAGATGAGACCATGATTGCCGAACATTTCGACAAGCCGGTGTTCATCACGCACTATCCGACTGAGATCAAGGCATTCTATATGAAGCCGCATCCGGAACGTCCGGAAGTTGTGCTGTGTGCAGACTTGATCGCACCGGAAGGATATGGAGAAATCATTGGCGGTAGCCAACGGATTGATGATCCAGAGCTGTTGGAACAACGCTTCAATGAGCACCACCTGTCCGAAGATGCGTATAAATGGTATCTTGATTTGCGGAAGTACGGAAGCGTACCGCACTCCGGGTTTGGCCTTGGCTTGGAGCGTACGGTGGCATGGATTTGCGGTCTCGACCATGTTCGGGAAACCATTCCATTCCCACGTCTGCTCAACCGTCTGTACCCATAAACCTGCAACGTCCTGGAACCACTCTGTTTCCAATTGGAGACAGAGTGGTTTTCGTTTTCCACTAGGCGTGTCTTGTCGCCCCTGATATAATCAAGGAAGAGGTGAACCCTACATGGATCGACATATCATACAACTCCTTCAGGCAGGGGTAACATCTGTATCGAAT
>DASQNU010000150.1:0-28104 GCA_035644815.1 Bathyarchaeia archaeon
ATTGTCACGACGTGTTTCCGTGAAAGAGATGGGCTTGCATTTTCAACAAGCGTTCCTCTCTATATTAAATGATTTGATGAGCAATCAGCAAATCATGGTTCATCTCAGCAATATTTCAGCCTATTCCGGCTCGATGTATCAACATTCAGTCAATGTGGCGATCCTGTCAACCGCAGTAGGCATGTCGATCGGTTACAATCGTCAGCAGCTCATGGAGCTAGGGATTGGTGCATTGCTCCATGATATCGGAAAAATCCAGTTGCCACAAGAAATGCAGAAAAAGGAAACCCGCTGGTCTGCCGAAGAATTGGAAATCGCCAAGCAGCATACCATGATGGGCTTTAATTTACTCAGGAAGCAGCATAACATCTCCTTGCTTTCCGCTCACGTCGCCCTGCAGCACCACGAGCGTCTAGATGGCAGCGGTTATCCGCAAGGGTTGAAAGGTTCACAAATCCATGAGTATGCACAAATCGTGGGCATTTGTGACGTCTATGATTCTCTCACCACCTCGCGTCCATGGCGTAAACGTTATATGCCGCAGGACGCGCTGGAGTATTTGTTCGGATCCGGCGGACATCACTTTGAGCTCCGTCTGGTCAATGCGTTCCGCCAACATATTGCGGTCTTTCCGATCGGTTCCAGTATCGTGCTCAATACTGGCGAATCCGGTGTCGTCTGCAAGGTAGATCCGGAATGCTGCCATCGTCCTACCGTGCGGATTCTCAAGGATGGCCGAGGAAATGATCTGCGCATGCCATTTGAAATCGATTTGAAGTTCCAGTTGAATCAATTCATCGTCGGCTTTGAAGACAGCGACTTGTTCATACATACAGAAACGGAAGAAGGAACACAAGTTAAAAAGGCTTAAGTACCAAACAAAACCAATCCAGAAGACATCAGCGTCCTCGGACTGGTTCCTTTTTGCCCTTTTGCAATCCATCTATAATGTCTGTCCGCTGTCGACCGTAATGATTTGACCAGTCAATGAATCCTGCTCTAATATCGCACAGATGAACGCAGCGATCTCTGCCGGTGTGGAGATGCGTTCAAGCAAAACGCTGCCGCTGAGCTGTTTCATTTTTTCTTCCCGTCCTGCCCACCACCTTGTTTGCACGGCTCCCGGCGCTACGGCGTTCACCCTGATGTCCGGTGCCAATGCTTGAGCCAACGATTTGGTGAGGCCATGAACCGCAGCTTTGGATACCGCATAGGGCAGCGAGGAGCCGATACCTGTCAGTCCAGCGACACTCCCAACATTGACGATCGCACCCTGCTTCTGTTTCTGCATGAACGGGGCAACCGCACGTGCGCAATAAAACATGCCTTTGACATTCACGTCGTAAAGCTCATCCCAGACCTCCTCTGTCGCCGCTTCCAGATCTGAGAGCGGGATATGATGAGTGATGCTGGCGTTGTTGACCAATAAGTCGATCGTGCCGAAAAGCTGCTCAATGGTTTTCACCATCTCCCGCACTTCCCGGTCACTCGCTACATCGGCTTGAATCGCAACAGCCTTTCCTCCCGCCAGGTTGATTTCATGCACTGTCTCATCCGCCTCTGTCTGCGAACGCGAATAATTGACGACAACGGTCGCGCCCCGCTTTGCAAGCGCAAGGCTTGTAGCCCTGCCTATTCCTGTACCGCCACCAGTAACCAGTGCCACCTTTTGATTCACATCCATGTACAAGTCATCTCCTTCTCAGAATCGATCGATTATGCTAACAGGAACGCTCTTAGCAGTCTGACGCAGGAATCACCGATGTCTGTTTATCCGATCCGCTCTTCCCTTCCCAATTCACCAGAAAGACCCCGGCGCAAATCAACGCGCCCCCTGCCCCGACATACCACTCCATGTGTTCCCCGAGAAGAAGCCCGCTGGTGAGCACGCCGAAAAACGGTACTAAAAATAAGAAGGCGCTTGTTTTCGCGGGATCTCCGTTACGAAGCAGATAAAACCAGAGCGAAAACTGTACAATCGAGCACATGATGATCAGCCAGAGCAATACGGTAACCGAATGACCATTGATGATGAAATGGGCTTGCTCGGCAAAAAGGCTGATGACGAGCAGGGCGATCCCTCCCGCAAGCATTTGGTACGCAGCCAATACATTCATGTCGAAGCCCGGCCCCCATCTTTTAATGAGCAGCGTCGCCACAGCGAAGCAGAACGCTCCTGCAAAACAGAGGATGGAACCGATATTCGCTTCAAGCTGAAAACCAAAGGTAATGGCGACTCCAATAAAACCAACTGCGACACCCAACCATTGCCTTCCCCGATAAACGGCGCCTGTCAAAAGCGAACCAAGGATGATGACCAACAAGGGATTGGTGCCCATGATGATCGACGATTGACTGGAGGAGATCCAATTCATGCTGTAGTAGACAAGCCCCATGACACCTGCAGATTGCAAGATGCCTACTGCTCCAGCCTGCAGCCACTGCTTTCCCCGAGGTTGTGGCTTTCCCGCAACGATCGCTGCCAGCAAACCACCAGCTAATACATAGCGAATTCCCATTAAAAAGAACGGTGGCGCATAAGCCATACCCATCTTGCCGACTGGAAATGCGACTCCCATTAAAAACGTCGTGACAATGACGAGTACTGCGTATTTGATTTTGCTCAACCCATCACCTCCATTTTCTTAGAAAACCTGGCTTCGCCAAGCCTTTGGCGGAGCCTTAGTTGCACTTATGTAGATAAGAATTTTTTAAATTCTTATCTACCAAGAAAGGTTGATTTTATTGTAACGGAGGTTTGGTAACATGTATAATGATTACAATTGATATTGACTATCACATTTTCAGATACCAAAAATACATGGAAGTACCACGATTGCAAACGGAGGAATGTCACGATGGAGAGCACCGATTTACGCGTATTTCAAATGGTCGCGCGTGAAGGTTCGATTACGAAGGCAGCAATGCGACTAGGGTATGTACAATCCAACGTGACCGCCCGCATTCAACAGCTGGAATCCGAATTGGGCACCCTACTCTTTGTCCGCCATAATCGAGGCATGACGCTCTCTGCAAGCGGCAGCATGCTTCTCACTTATGCAGATAAGATTGTCGGTCTGCTGGATGAAGCAACCAAGGCGCTCTCTTCCGCCAATGAACCAAGCGGAACACTCAAGATCGGCTCCACCCAAACGGCTGCCGCTGTTCGGCTTCCCACCCTATTTGCTTTGTATTACGAGCAATATCCCCATGTCTTACTGTCGCTATCGACCGACCATACGCCATCACTCATCGAAAAGGTTCTCCAGTATGAATTGGACGGCGCCTTCATTGGCGGCCAGTGCAATCATCCTGATATCCAGGCAATCCCTGCTTTTGATGAAGAGCTTCTCATTGTTTCTGCTGCGTCGATAAAAAATATGGAGGAGGCGCTGAAAAAACCGATCCTCGTATACAGCATCGGTTGCTCCTATCGAGATATTTTGGAAAAATGGCTGTTACTCAAGGGGATTAGACAGCCCATCATCATGGAA
Organism: Bathyarchaeia archaeon; assembly: GCA_035644815.1. GTDB lineage: Bacteria > Bacillota > Bacilli > Brevibacillales > Brevibacillaceae > Brevibacillus_F. The sequence continues at coordinate 3,495 of DASQNU010000150.1, forward strand.
TTCGGTACGCTTGAGGCGATCATCGGAGGAGTGACTGCAGGGCTGGGCATTTCGCTTCTTTCAAAGTCTGTCATACAAAAACATGAGGAAGAAGGCCGAGTTCGCACCCATGCCCTCCCTGATACACTTCGTCATATGAAAACCGAATTTATCATCCGACGCGACTCATTTGTAAGCAGTGCATTACAGGCTCTTATCGAGAAAATTGGATCATCGACCGAAAAAAATGGCTCGTTCACGAACGTGTGAACAGAGCCATTTTTTTCGCTTACTTTAACGAGCAGCCGCTGCAGCAGCCTCTGCTTTGGATTGCTGATTGTACATTTCCGATACATGACGAACAAGATCAACCACACGGCAGGAGTAGCCCCACTCATTGTCATACCAGGCAAGCACCTTCACCTGTTTATCTCCCATGACCATCGTGGACAATCCATCGATAATGGAAGAGTGATCATTCCCGTTAAAATCACTGGAAACCAGAGGTTCATCTGTATATTCGATATACCCCTTCATCGCACCGTTGCTGGCCTCATGCAGAACGCGATTAACGTCATCCACCGTTACAGCTTTCTTCACGTTGACCACCAAATCAACTACGGAAACGTTTGGCGTCGGTACACGCAAGGAAAATCCATTCAAACGACCGTTTAATTCAGGAAGCACCTTCCCTACTGCTCTAGCTGCACCCGTCGAGGTTGGAATGATGGATTGACCGCAAGCACGGGCACGACGCAGATCCTTATGCGGGTTATCGATATTCACCTGGTCGTTGGTATAGGAATGGATGGTTGTCATCATCCCTTGTTCAATACCAAATGCGTCATGCAGCACTTTTGCCACTGGAGCCAAGCAGTTTGTCGTGCAAGATGCGTTGGAGACGATATGATGCTTGTCATGATCGTAAATCTGCTCATTGACCCCCATGACAATGGTAGCGTCTTCATCTTTTGCTGGAGCCGTAATGACGACCTTTTTCGCGCCGCTTTGCAGGTGCTTGGACGCTCCTTCACGGTCCTTGAATTTTCCAGTCGCCTCTACCACGATCTCGACCCCGAGCTCTCCCCAAGGAAGCTTGAGCGGATCGCGATCAGAGAGAACGATCGTTTGCTTGCCGTCTACGAAAATTTTATTGTCTTTGACCTCTATGTGTTGTTCCATGCGTCCGTGAATCGTGTCATGCTTTAACAAATGTGCCAATGTTTCCGGGGGATAACTGGCGTTGATTGCTACAATTTCGATGTTGGGGTCCTGAAGTGCGCGACGAAAAACCATTCGTCCAATTCGACCGAAGCCATTGATACCAATTTTGATTGCCATATATGAATCCCCTTCCCGAAATTAAGTTATACTTATCTGCTACTCTTATTATAATAAGTATGTCACAATTATCAATGTGTTTTACTAAAAATTAAATATTTGGACGATTTGACACACAAAAAAGCCCTTTCCACGTCCATGGAAAAGGCCATTGTCATCATGAATTATTGCAATTTTGTATCATACACCTTCTGATAACGCTCCTGAAAATAGACAACACGCTGCACATAGTTGCGCGTCTCTCCGAAGGGAATATCCTGAACGGACTGGATCGTGCCGTCCCATAGATTCCGATCGATCCATTCGCTTACTTTCCCGGGGCCGGCATTGTAAGCGGCGATCGCCTTTACCTGATCACCGCCAAACTTGTTGAGAAGAAAAGCGAGATACCATGTCCCGATCTCGATATTGGTCTTCGCGTGAAACAGCTCGGCTTCCGTGATTGGCTCAAAGTTCGCCTGATTGACCACCCAATTGGCCGTGTCAGGCATGACCTGCATCAACCCGACTGCCCCTTTTTTGGATATCTTGTCCGTTGAAAAATCACTTTCTGCCCGGATGATGGCTAGAACCAGATAAGGATTCACCTGAAATTGGTTGGAAGCCTGAAGCACCTCATTCTCATACTTGATCGGATACATCCATTTCCAGACCAGCGAGGTATTGATGGCAAAAAAGACCCCAAGCAAGATCCCGAGAAGGATGATCATTTTTCTGTTTTTTCTCATGTAGCTAACTCCGCTTTTATTTTTAGCAACAGTTCATCAACCTGTCTGGCTGTCTCTTCCCGTGAACCCTGATTATCTATCACATAATCGGCCCATGCTTTTTTCACCTCGATGGGCAACTGTGCATTCATTCGTTTTCTTGCTTGTTCTTCATCCAGCTCATCACGTTCAATCAACCGTTCCAGCTGCGTTGATTCCGGTACATAGACCACGACGATCTTTTCCACCATATGCTGGAGCTTGCTTTCATAGAGAAGCGGGATATCCATGAAAACGATAGGAGCGCCAGCCGCTTCGGCTTCCACGGCCTGCTCTCTCATGACACGACGCACCTCTGGATGTACGATTGCATTCAGTACCTGCCGCTCAGCTTCATCGGAAAAGACGATTTCGCCCAGCTTTTTCCGATCCAATTGGCCATTCGGCTGCAAGATTTCCTGTCCAAAATGGCGTACGATTGCCTCATATGCCGGCATTCCTGGCTCTACTACCTCACGGGCAATGGCATCCGCATCAATCACTGGGATGCCGCGCTCTCGTAGCAAGCCGGTCACTGTGCTTTTTCCTGTGGCAATACCGCCCGTCAATCCGAGAATCATGGACTTCCACCTCCCTTGTGACTCGTAATGTTCGGTTTGAAACGATCAAGACCGTTTCTTTTGGCATTTCGGACAGATATGTGTCCCTCTTCCCCCTACCACATAGCGGATGATCGGTTCTCCGCAAACACGGCAGGGCTCCCCATGACGGCCATAGGCATACAGCGACTGCTGAAACATCCCCATCTCACCTTGTCCATTTACATAGGACTTGATCGAGCTGCCCCCTTGCTCCACTGCTTCAGAAAGAACAGATACAATGCTTTGATGAAGCTTCTCGACCTGCTTCGCCGTTAATTTGTTTGCCGGAGTCTCCGGATGAATCCCGGCCCGAAAGAGGGACTCGTCCACATAAATATTCCCGAGACCGACGATACATTCCTGATTCAAGAGCAGCGGCTTGATTTTTGTCGGGCGGTTTTTCAGAAGGCTCCGCAGCACGGGTACCGTAAAGCTTTCATCCAATGGCTCTACACCGAGCTTGACAAGCGGGCCTTCCTCCGTTTCCTTCCCGAGCGGCAATACGTCCATGGTGCCAAATTGGCGGACATCCCGGTATCGCAGCTCGCTTCCGTCTGTAAAATGAAAGATCACATGGGTATGCTTTTCCACAGGCTCACCCTGCTGATAGAGACCATATCTGCCCTCCATCCGCAAATGAGAAATGAGCATGTCCCGATCCAAATGGAATTGGATGAACTTTGCTCGCCGCGTAATCTCGTGGATCGTCTGTCCGCGCAGCAAGGCCTTGAATTCTTCTACGTCGTCCGGTCTGCGGATGATGCGGGGCAATAACACACTGACATGGTCGATGGTCTTGCCCAGCACCAATGTTTGCAGCGTCCGAACGACCGTTTCAACCTCAGGTAATTCTGGCATGGTGATCCCTCTGCTTTCTACACGCTGACTTACTTGGCATCATACCAGGTTCGTCCGTAGTTCACGTCTACTTGTAAAGGCACATCCAGTGCGAGTGCCTGTTCCATCACTTCTGGCACGAGCTGCTGCATTTCTGTTAGCTCCGCTTCTGGCACTTCAAAGACAAGCTCATCGTGTACTTGCAAAAGCATGCGGCTTTGCAGCTTGCGCTCGGCCAGCACCTGCTGCATGCGGATCATGGCGAGCTTGATAATATCTGCTGCCGTTCCTTGAATCGGTGTATTCATGGCGGTGCGCTCGGCAAAGGAGCGAAGGTTAAAGTTGCTGCTGCGAATATCCGGCAAATACCGTCGGCGATACAGAAGGGTAGTGACAAAACCATCCTGCTTCGCCTGTTGAACAATCTCTTCCATGTATCGTTTCACACCGGAAAAGACGGCGAAGTAGCGATCGATAAAATCTGCAGCCTCTTTGCGCGTGATATTCAGGTTTTGCGAGAGTCCGTAATCGCTGATGCCATAGACGATCCCGAAGTTGACTGCCTTCGCCTGGCGACGCATCAAGGATGTTACCTGATCTTCCGGTACGCCAAACACATCCATCGCGGTACGGGTATGGATGTCCATTCCTTTTTGGAAGGCATCCATCAGGTTTGCGTCTTGAGAAATATGCGCCAGCACACGCAGCTCGATCTGGGAATAGTCTGCCGCCAGCATATACCAGCCAGACTCCGACGGGATAAATGCTTCCCTGATCTTGCGGCCTTCCTCCAGACGGATCGGGATATTTTGCAGATTCGGCTCCGTGCTGCTCAGACGTCCTGTAGCCGTAGTAGCCTGATTAAACAGCGTATGGATCTTGCCTGTTTTCGTATTGATCTCGTTCAACAATCCTTCAATATAGGTGGAACGCAGCTTGCCTAGCTGGCGGTAGTGCAGGATCGTGTCGATAATCGGGTGATAAGGCGCCAGCTTTTCCAGTACATCGGCACTGGTGGAAGGGCCCGTTTTCGTCTTTTTCAATACCGGCAGATCCAGCTTTTCGTACAAGATCTCTCCCAATTGCTTGGGGGAATTGATATTAAAAGAGGTGCCTGCGAGATGGTAGATCTGCTCCGTATATTCCTCCAGCTTTTGATCCAGCTCCTGCCCCATCTTTTCCAGGTGGGAGCCATCCACTTTTACGCCGGTATGCTCCATTTGTGCAAGGACGAGACTGAGCGGCTCCTCCAGGTTGGACAGCAGCTCATCCAATTGATGATCAGCAATCTCTTTTTTTACGACAGCCGTGCTTTCCCAGATCGCTGCTGCCTTACGTGCGACATGCTCGCCGATGATCTCTGTATCTGGCAGACTTCGTTTTGCTCCTTTGCCATAGATCTCCTCATCTGCGGCCACCTTGGTCGTGGCGTACTGAGCCGCCACGTCGGCCAAGGTCGGATTGCTCTCGGATGCGTTTAATAGATAAGATGCCAGATACAAGTCAAAACGGATACCCGTGAGCGTCAGATCGTGCCACGCAAGACCAACTGTATCCCTTTTGCCGTCATATACGTATTTCTCCTTGGAGGAGTCAGCGAGCCATGCGATAAACTCTGGCCATTTCGCTGCTACATCTGCTGATATGTACATGGAGGTGCCTTCCGCAGCCAGTCCGAAGCCCAGCAAAGGAGAGCGGTGGTAGTTATCGCCATCCAGCTCAATAGCCATGCTCATAGGAGATACCAATTTCTCCGTGAAACGCTCCAGCGTTTCCAACTGGACAACCTCATAGGCAAAAGAACGGGACGAACCGCTATCCTCGTTTGTCCCTGCTTCGTAGCCAGCTCCTTGATCAGCTTTGGCCACTTTCGGGATCAAGGACTTGAATTCCATACGCTTGAAAAACTCTGTCAGCGTCCCCGCATCATAGCCATGGTAGGGTACGCTTTCTAAGTCAATGGCGATAGGCGCATCGCGCATGATCGTGGCAAGCTGCTTGCTTAGCTTGGCTTGTTCCACATTGTTGCGCAGATTTTCTTGCAGCTTTTTCCCGGAGACTTTGTCAATATTATTGAGCACTTCTTCCACAGAGCCATATTCATGAAGGAGTTTCAGCGCTGTCTTTTCGCCTACCCCTGGAACACCCGGAATATTATCCGACGTATCCCCCATCAGGCCTTTCAGGTCGATAATCTGCAATGGCGTTAAGCCATACTTTTCTTGAATTTCGGCATTCGTATACAGCTCGATTTCGCTGACCCCTTTTCGCGTCAACGCGACGGAGACATTGTCTGAAACCAGCTGCAGCATATCTTTATCACCGGTAATCACCGTTGTTTTATAGCCATTTTGGTCCGCCTTGAGCGTCAGTGTACCGATGATATCATCCGCTTCATACCCCTCAATTTCATAGCGGGTTATCGAGAACGCATCCAGCAGCTCCCGCATCAGTGGAAATTGTTCGGATAGCTCGGGTGGCGTTTTCGCGCGACCGGCCTTGTACTCCGTGAATTCACTATGGCGGAATACGACTTTTCCTGCGTCAAAAGCGACCAGCAAATGGGTCGGTTTCATTTCTTCCAACACTTTCAACAGCATGGTGGTAAAGCCAAGCACGGCATTGGTATGCAGACCGCTCGACGTTGACAACAGCGGCAATGCATAAAAAGCACGGTTGGCAATACTGTTTCCATCTATAACAACAAAATGACGCATTCAATTCCGCCCCCTCTTTGACTCGGTAAGCGAAAGAAAGTCGTTACCGTGTTTTTGAATATCCTTCCAAACTACCTTTCATCTTACCATAGGCTTGAATGGACTGGCAAAGTGAACCCGCAACTAAATAGCCCATCAGATACACGTGTATACTTTTACATAGAGCCTTACCGATGAGCACGTAAAAAAAGCTGTCGAGTCATATACTCGGCAGCCTGAGATATGTTCAGATTTATCTTGCTCCTTGCAAATACTTTGCGTAAGGTGAATTGATGGGCATGACGATGACCGGCTGTCCCTGCAGCGTTGTCTTGTAGGATTCCAGCGTGCGATACAGACTGTAGAAGGCTGGGTCTTGCGAGTAAACGGCGTTATATATGCGCGCTGCTTCCGCTTCCCCTTGGGCTTGAACCTGCTTCGCTTTTGCGTCGGCCACTGAGAGCATCTCCGTTACGCTCCGGTCCGTTGCTGCTTTGATCTTGGTTGCTTCTGCTTCCCCTATCGACAGATACTCCTGCGCTTTGCTGTGCCGTTCCGAGATCATCCGGTTGTACACGGAATTTTCATTTTGGGCCGGCAGATCAGTCCGTTTCACCCGTACTTCGATGATTTCGATTCCGAATCGATCCCGCTGCAAGACTTCGTTCACTTTGTTGGTCACCAGCTGGTTAAAGTCGCCGCGTGCCGATTTTTTTTCATTAATGATTGCCGAATAATCCAAAGAGCCCAGCTCATTGCGCAAAGTGGACGAGACAGACTCGCTCATCCGTTTCTCCACATTGGAAATCGTGCGGGCATTCTGAATCATTTCGGTCGGATTGACGATTCGCCACACTACGTAATTGTCGACGATGATTTTTTTCTTGTCTTTCGTATTCACCTCGGTTGGTTGCGTATCAAACAGCAGCTGATGCTTCGGCAATGTCGTGACAGATTGAAGGAATGGGATTTTATACGTTAATCCCGGCTCGTTGACGACTCGAGTCACCTCACCAAACTGTCGGATGACCCGATATTCATTTTCTTTGACAATGAAAAGATTGGAGATGATGGTGCTGCTGATGACGATGAGCAAAAGCAGAAACAAACCGATGCGAATATACGGTACGAAGCTTTCCGGACCTGTTTTTTTACTACCGAGCTCCACTACATTTCCTTCCTTCATCGCTGCTCCTCTCCTTTCTTCGCTGCTTGGTTCGGTTGAAGCGGCTGGATGGGCAAATACTTCACGGTGCTGCCATTATCGTCCATGATATAAATCTGGGCTCCCGGCATGATCTGTTCCATCGTCTCTAGGATCAGCCGTTCCTGTGTAATCTGCGGACTCACTTTATAGGATTGATAGAGGGCATTGAAGTTGGCCGTGTCCCCCTTTGCTGTCTCAATCCGCGAAGTCTTCACCCCTTCAGCCCGACTCAGCTTTGCTTCCGCTTCCCCTTTGGCCTCATTGAGTTTTTGATTTTCGTATTTGCGTGCCTCATTGATTTTCGTATTCATCTGCTCACGGGCATCAGTTACCTCCGTAAACGCTTTTCTTACGTTGTCATTGGGCAAGTCCACGTTTTGCAGCTTCACATCCACGATCTCAATTCCGATTTCGTAGCTGTTGATCAGGGTCGTCAGCTGTTCCCGGACTCTTTGCTCGATTTCCGCTTTTCCATCCGTCAGGGCACTGTCTATCGTACTGTTACCGATAACACCCCGTAGTGCCGCAGAGGTCGCATTGTACAGCATGGTTTGCGGATCTTCTGCATTAAACAAGTAATCGGCCATATGCCCGATGCGCCACTGCACAACCAGTCCTGCCAATAAAATATTCTCATCACCGGTCAGCATCTTTGCTTCTTCCATTTTGACTACCTGCTGTCCGTCTGCTTCACCATAACCAAACATAAGACTGTAGGTTTCTCGGGAAAACACTTCGACCGATTGGATCGGCCACGGTGCTTTAAAATGAAGACCAGGGTCTTTTATCTCCTCGGTTACTTCACCGAGTGTCAGGACCAAGGCTTGCTCCGATTGATCAACGGTATACCAGCTCGTTACCGCTACAAGCACAAGAAAAAGAAGGATAATGATGCCTGCTGTTGCTTGATAGATTTGCTTTAATGTCATCCAGTGAGCCTCCTTTTTGCCATTTCCTGCTAATACGTTTATTGCTGGAAATGGTTGCAACTTTGCAAAAGGAATTGTTTCATACTGTCAATCCATGTACAATGAGCCTGTCAGTTCTTTCATTTTTCTGACGATTACATGAAAAGGGGATTCACTATGAATCGACCAAGTTTTCCTCCGTATCTCGCTTTGTTGATTGGGGTTATCGCCATCTCGACTTCCGCTATCTTTGTAAAATTGTCTTCGGCCCCTGCCCCGATCATCGCGACATACCGGTTGCTGTTTTCCGCATTGCTTACCTTGCCTCTCCTTTTCTGGACTCGCGGGGTTGGACAAGAGATTGTACGCATGACAAAAAGGCAGTGGCTTCTCGTCATCTGCTCAGGCGCGTTTCTGGCCAGCCATTTTCTGCTCTGGTTTGAATCTTTGCAGTACACCTCTGTGGCCAGTTCTACCGTACTGGTGACGCTTCAGCCATTATTTGCCTTCATCGGGGGATATTTTCTTTTCCAGGAGCGCTTGCGCCTGTTGGCTATCTCGGGCGGTATTCTCGCCATAGCGGGCAGCTTTATTATCGGATGGGGAGACTTTCAGGTAGGCGGGATGGCTCTATGGGGAGATATATTAGCCTTGTTGGGTGCCATGACCGTAACCGGCTATTTTCTGATCGGGCAATATGTGCGTCAGGCAATGTCCCTCACAGCGTATACATTGGTCGTCTATACGATCACGACGCTGTTTTTAGTAGGCTACGATCTGCTTCTCGGCTACCCGCTTGTGGGCTATCCAGCTGCGGATTGGGGCTGGTTCTTCTGTCTTGCGCTGTTCCCTACTTTGCTTGGGCATTCTATTTTTAACTGGGCAATCAAATGGCTAAGTGCCTCCACGATCTCCATGAGCATTCTTGGAGAACCGATTGGAACTGCCATTTTAGCATACTTCATTCTAGGCGAAGTATTGACCATTCCACAGTGGATTGGCGGGGGAGTCATCTTGCTTGGTATCTTTCTGTTTATCCGCTTCAATCAACCAGTTAAAGGAGGGGAAGTAGATGAGCCAGCCCTCTCCACCACGGAAAAGCCTGCGTGAGTATATAAAAGGCTTGAGCATTTGGGGAAAAATCTTTTGGGTGATCCTGCTTGGCTACATTGTCGGTCGGATTGTTTATTGGATCAGCAAACTTTTGGATTAAGGTTTGTGCAAACATTGTGGTGAGGGAAGGGAAGAACGGGCGGGCTGCGAAGTTGCCACACCCCGAGGGGGTGTAGACTGTCCGGTTCCGCTTGCAAAAACGGTACGTCGCGCAAAAATTTCGAGGAAGCCATTTCAACCGATGGGGTTGCGCGACAGGCGTGTACCGCCTTTGCAAGCTCCACCTCAGCAGGTGTGTCAAAAAACTCCGCCCGTCCCGTTCTTCCCTTCCTCAATGTGGCGGTTGCTTGAAGACAGCTTCTGCAACGCTGGCTGGATAGCATGTTTTGAAATATGCTCATCCCACCGCAGCCACGATCGCAATGCCAAAAAAGCTCTTGCCTCGTACTTTCGTACGGGACAAGAGCTTTTTTCATTGCGATTATTTAGCAGCTGGTTCCGGCTTGCGTTTTTTCCGCAAGAAATAGATGAACGGAATCGACGCCAGAATCGGGATCGACGAGATCAGGAACGTATCCGCGATCGCACGCACTGCCGCTTCTTTTTGAATATATCCTGCAATTACCGTCAGAGCTCCTCCTTGTGCAGTAGCAGAGTCGACACCGCCCTGTGCATAGAGACCGCTCAGGCTGGTGATGGTCTGCTGAGCCACCGTAGAAGTAACGGTCACGCTTTCCGTAATCATCGACACATGCAACGATTGCTGCGACGTCATGATCGCTGTCAGGATGGCAATGCCCAGCGAGCCCATGACCTGTCGAAACAAATTGGAGATCGAGGAGGCTTTCCCCACCATCTCTTTCGGGATAGCGTTCATCCCGACTGTGGTGAGCGGCATCATGCAAAGGCCGATCCCAATCCCGCGTATCGTTAAGATCATATCCAGCCAGCGATTGGGTGTATCCACACCGAGTCGATGCAGCTCATACGTCATCGTACCCATCAAGGTCAGACCAACCAAGCCGATCGGACCTACCCCAAACTTGTCAAACAGCTTTCCGCTGATCGGCATCATCAAGGCCATCGCGATCGACTGCGGCATCAGCAAAAGTCCTGTTTCTACCGGTGTCATCCCTTGGATATTCTGCAAGTATAACGGTGTCAGGAAGACCCCGCCGAACATCCCCATCATTACCAAGCCCGATGTAAACGTGCTGAGTGAGAAGACTGGATTTTTAAACAGACGAAAATCAATGAGCGGCTGCGCTTTTCCAAGCTCCACCCAGACCAACAGCACCAGAGAGAAGAAGCAGATAAAGAACAGACTGACGATGTAGAGGGAATCCCAGCCCTCCGATTGCCCCTTGGTGAGCGCTAAGAGCAACGTCCCAAATGCAATGACGGACAAGACAGCCCCTGGTACATCAAAAGGCAGATCCGGCTTTCTCGGTGTTTCCTTCAGCAGGAACCCACTGATGATTGCTGCAAATACCCCAACTGGGACACAGATGAAAAAGAGAACCCGCCAGCTGAAATATTCAATGAGATATCCGCTGAGCGTCGGGCCGATCGCAGGGGCAACCATCGCAGCAATCCCCCAAAGCCCCAGAGCCATCCCGATCTGTTGGCGTGGCACGATCATATAAATCATCGCCATCCCGATCGGCATAATAAAGCCACCGCTGACCCCTTGGAAAATCCGAAAGGCAATCAGGCTCGAATCACTCCAGGCGAGGCCACAAAGCGCAGAGCAAGTGGTAAATACCCAAAGCGATAAGATAAACATCCTTTTATAGCCAAACTTTTCACCGAGCGAGCCACTCATCGGAATCACGACTGCAGATGCCAGCATGTAAGCCGTCAATACCCACTGGATATCCTGTGTGGTGGAACCGAATACGTTAACGAGTTTCGGCAGCGCTACGTTGATCAAGCTGTTGTTCAGCACAGCAACAAACGTTCCGAGAATAATGGCAAGCAGGGTGACCCAAAAGCTGCCGTTTTCGCCCGTACGCTTTTCTTCTACTGCTTGCGACACGAATCTCGCCTCCTAATTCACCCGTACCTTGCTGCCATCGGTCAATTGCGCAGTTGGATTCATGACAATCTTGTCACCAGAAGTCAAACCGCCTGTGACCTCAACCCAATCCGCTTGCTTTGTGCTTTGCGTGATCGCAACCTGATGGACCACGTCCCCATCCAGCTTATACACAAAAGCCTTGCCTTCTTTCTCAACGACCGTGGAGGCAGGAATTTTCAAGCCTGCCGATGCTGCTTCCTCCGAGAGGATCACGTCAGCCAGCATGCCCGCACGCAGCAAGCCTTCTTTATTGCTGACAAGGATTTTTACTGGAAACGTGCTATTGTTCGCATCCGAAATCGGGCTGACAAATTCAACCGTTCCCGTGAAAGGTTTGTCTTCCAGGCTAGCGACACGCAGTGTTACCTGTCCGCCAACCTTCACTTGATTGATTTGGTCTTGTGGGATGCTTGCTTCCACTTTCACTTCATCCATTTGCACAATCGTCAACAGCGGTACACCCGGCGATGCCATCTCCCCTGGATCGATGCTGCGGCGTGCAACAACACCCGCAATTGGAGAGGTTACTTTGGTATTGCTGAGTGTGATTTTTGCCAGCTCCAAGCTGGATTTCAGGCGATCTACCTCTGCTTGCAAGGCTGCCAACGAATTGGAGGTAGCCCCTGCTTGTGCCAATTCCAATTGAGCCTGGGCTTGCACAAAGCCTGTACGGGCCTTTTCCAGCTCCAACGATACTTTTTCATACTCAGACTGCGAAATCGCCCCTGATTCATACAATGCTTTCATCCGGTTAAAGGTGGATTGGGCCACATCCTGAGATGCTTTGGCTTGCTCCACTACGCTGCGCAACCGATCAAGCTCTTGTGAACGTGCGCCTGCTTTTGTATCTGCGAGTTTTGCCTGTGCACTGGCGATGGCGGATTCTGCCTGTCTTACCTGTTGCACATAGTCCGAGGAATCGAGCTGTACAAGCACTTGCCCAGGCTTGACGACATCCCCTTCTTTCACCATTACTTGCGCTACTTTCCCAGACAGTTTGGACACTGCCTGGATTTCTTCCGCAGCCACCACTTTTCCGCTTGCCGTGATCCCGCTCTCTTGACCGCTGCCAACATTCCACACCTTTACAGCCGGAACCGCTGCTTGCACACTGCCTGCCGGCTGAGCATTGTCGCTGCAGCCTACCACTGCCAACGAAAGACTGGAAAGCAACGCAAACCAGGTTACTGTACGTTTTGCTTTTCTATTCATAATCGTCACCCTATATTCCTTTCACTTCGATCTTGATGAAAGCGTTCATGCCTGTTGACAAATCCACATCTGCTGCTGTGTCAATGGCAATTTTGATCGGAATCCGTTGTGTCACCTTCGTAAAGTTGCCGCTCGTATTGGAAGCAGGCAGCAAAGAGAAGGTGGAGTTGGTTGCTTGCCCGATTTCGGATACGTGCCCAACCAGCTGCTTGCCAGGGAAAGCATCGATTTCAATCTCTACTTTTTGCCCCAGCTGCAATCGTCCTACTTCGGTTTCCTCAATATTCGCGCTGATGTACAGCTTGCTTTCATCTACAACCATCGCTACGGCTTGCCCTGGAGATACGACTTCCCCTACTTTGGCTAATGTTTTCAATACGGTACCCGAAATCGGTGCGCGCAAGGCCGCATTATCAAGCAAATTGGTTGGCAAATTCGTAGTATCCTGCTGACCGACAATCTGGTCGGAAACGACAGGATCACCGTCTGCAATCGCCAGCGACGTTATTTTTCCTGAGATGCGCGGCATGATCCGATAAATATCCCCCGCTACACGGGCATCTTCCGTTTTTACATAGTGCTGCCCTTGATACCAGTAGTAGCCGCCAATCCCTGCACCACTGATCACCATAAGCGTAAGAATGAGGGTAAGTACTGTCTTGCGATTCATTCTTTCTCCTCAACTTTCTTTTCTATTTTTCCAATAATGAGCGTAAATGAACGGATAATCATATCAAGTTCTTCCTCAGTCAAGCCTTCCAATAACTCCTGGTAATACTCTTCTGTAAAAAAAGGAATTTTCTCGATTGTTTTTTCAATTTCTGCGGATTTCCGGATCCAGATCACCCGGCGGTCCTCTTCATCTCGCACTCGTTCTACGAATTTCTCCCGTTCCAACCGGTCAATAATTCCCGAGATCGTGCTGTACGAAAGATCCAGGGCTTTGGTGATCTGCCCAATTGTCTTCGGTTCCTCAAACACCTGTTTCAACACCATGATTTGCGGCATGGTCAGACCGTGATCCCCTACCTCACGGGTAAACGCAGTCTGATATACCTTGCGAAATTTTCGCAGCAAATCACGGATAATCACTGCTTTCCCAAGCACTCTCCTCCTTCCTGTTATTTATTTCGGACACGAAATATTTCGACACGAAATAATATAGCACACAAAGAATAAGGTGAAAAGTAAAAAGCGTCAATTGATAACCCTTTCAGCAATTCAAAGAAAAGTCCGAATCTTCCATACAAAGTAAAAAAACGGGACCACTACCGATCACCGTTTTTACTCAGAACCTGCTTTTCTTCACTTTTGACCTCTTCAGGAAGCTCCTTTGACACACGTGGGACGTGCCGGGGTTCATGCTCCAGCTCCGGAAAGGAATGAATCGATACATAGACTTGTCCGTAAATCGACTTGGCTCGGATGAGTACCGGATACGGATATTTGTTTTGGAAAACCAAGTCGGGACCATTCCAACTGACCGTAGCATCTCGGCCGGGGGGCACATAAGGCACCTCCCGCGAATGGGAATAGCGCTTCACGATATGAATGCCTGCCCGATCAACGGCATTAAACAGCGTGGAAGAAACTTGGCAGATCCCCCCACCAATGCCCTCGGATAATTCTCCTTTTACGATGACAGGCGCTTCCAAATACCCTTTTGCACGAGTCCGCTTCCCGACCACTTTGTTGAAAGAAAATATTTCTCCCGGCAGCAAAACATAGTTGTTGATGGCCTCGGCAGCCAGCTTAATATTATGCGAACGATTATGATTTCGAGAATTAAAGTAGGTGGTATACTGGCCGATCTTTTTTTGCCGTACCTGTGCAAGCAATCCTTGATCCACTTTGGGCATCAGAACTCTTGTAGGATTCTCAAGCTTCGCGCTGCCAGATCCATAGTAATATTCATAGAAGCCCAGCTTCACTTGGGCTCCGTTTATTTGCATGCCTTTTTTTTCCGGAATGATTTTGCCGGCATCATCGATAATCGCATTGATCGGGGGGCGATCCACTTCTTTTTTTACGCTTTCGATCCAACCCTGTAATTTGTGCTCGTCTATAAGCGGAACACCCGAAAAGGGTAAGGTAACGTCTTCCTTTTGTACAGTTGCGATCTCTTTTCCCTCGATCACAATCTTGAACGGTTCTGCTGGCTCGATTGGCTGCAACTGCAGCAATAGTAACAGTCCAGTCATTATCGCTGTACCCATAAATCCACCCCCGCCCTTAATATGAGCGTTAGGCAAGATTTTCATGCTTAGGAATGAACGCGATCCGTCTAGTACACCCATTCATCCTTTGCTTTATACGGTGTAAAAAAGAGCATCTCACGTTTTTTTAACTCAGCTGTTTCAATTGCCTGCTGCATAAAATACAGTTGACTGCTAAAAGCTGCTTCGCTATCTTGCGGATGGACGCGGTGATAGTTCCCCTCCGAATCCAAGAGGCGCGCTTTCGTATTGTCCTGTAGATAAAGATCCACGATGTCTGTAACCCGCTTGGCCAAATCAGGCTGCTCGATGGGAAATAGCAGCTCTACCCGTCGATCCAGATTGCGGGTCATCCAGTCCGCACTGGAAAGATACACCTCGGTCTGGCCACCGTTGCCGAAAATAAAGATACGGCTATGCTCCAGGAATCGATCGATAATACTGCGTACACGGATGTTTTCGCTAACCCCCGGAATGCCTGGACGCAAGCAGCAGATGCCACGTACGATCAAATCGATCTGTACGCCTGCGCAAGACGCCTCATACAAGCAGCCGATGATTTCTTCATCCGTCAGCGAATTCATTTTGGCTATAATACGCCCCGGGTTCTGAGGAGTCGTCTTTTCCACTTCCCGCCTGATCATCTCGCGGAATTTCCTGCGCAATCCTTTTGGCGCTGCTTCCAGCTTGCGCCATTCCGGCGGCTCTGAGTAACCCGATAAATCATTGAATAGGGCAGAAGCGTCCACCCCTATGTCAGGATTGCTGGTAAACAGCCCGAGATCCGTATACAAGGTTGCTGTGATGTTGTTATAGTTCCCGGTGCTCAGATGCACATATCGTCTGATGCGGTCCCCTTCTTTGCGCACCACAAGCGTAATCTTGCAGTGCGTCTTCAATCCGACCAGACCATAAATCACTTGGCAACCGGATTTCTCCAATTGTTTTGCCCAATGAATATTGTTTTCCTCGTCAAAACGTGCCTTTAATTCTACCAATACGGTTACTTGCTTCCCATTTTCCGCTGCCAGCGCCAAGGAGCGTACGATCGGAGAATCTCCGCTTACACGATAGAGCGTCTGCTTGATTGCCAGGACATTGGGATCTTCCGCTGCCTTTTGCACAAAATCTACGACGCAGTCAAATGATTCAAAAGGATGATGTACCAAGATATCACGTTTGGCGATCGCTTCAAACAGATCTTCTTCACCGATCAAATCGGCAGGAGGCAGTGGTAGAATCATTTCATTGCGTAAGTGCTCGTAGCCGGGTAATTGGATAAAGCCAAAGAACTTGGTCAAATCGATCGGACCGTTTATCGGATAAATATCGCGCGGATGCACCTCAAGCGCTTCCTGCAAAATGAGACGAACCTCTTCATCCATCTGTCCATCAATTTCCAGGCGGATGGCCGCTCCCCACTTGCGTTTTTTCAGCTCTTTCTCAATTTCCTCCAGCAAATCTTCCGCGCCTTCTTCATCCAGCGTCATATCCGCATTTCGTGTAATGCGAAACGGATGTACCGACGTCACTTCATTTCCTTTGAAAAGACGATTGCTGTATTTTTTAATCACTTCTTCCAGTAAAATGTAGACCTTTCCTTCCTCTGCCGGCAGCTCGATGAACCGCGACAATACAGCAGGCACTTGAACAACGGCAAAAACCTGCTTAAGCGTGCTCTCCGTTCTGCGCTCCAGCATGACCGCCAAATTCAGGCTCTTATTCAGCAGTAACGGAAAAGGTCTGCTCTGATCCACGGCAAGCGGTGTCAGCACCGGATAAATCAACGAATCGAAGTATTCTTCCAAAAAAGCTTCTTGCTCCTGTGTCAGCTCTGCTTCTTGCAGAAACCGGATCCCGTTTTCCTCTAACTGCGGCAAGATATTTTCCCGCAAGCATTGATATTGTCTCTCCACCATTTGATGAGTCCGTGCATTTATCATCCGCAGCTGCTCTTTTGGTGTATATCCGGATGAATCTGGGCGATTGAAGCCAGCCTTCACCTGATCCTTCAGACCGGCTACACGCACCATGAAAAACTCGTCCAGATTGGAAGAAACGATCGCCAGAAACTTCAATCGCTCCAGCACCGGATTAGATTCGTCCATGGCCTCTTCCAGCACGCGGCTGTTAAAGGCAAGCCAACTCATTTCTCGATTGATAAAATAATCCGGATGAAGAAGATCTCTCTCTTCCACCGGGTTCTCCCCCTTTTTTATCCCCACGCAATGTGTCAGGCTACGATTCGTTTCCCTGTATATTATTTACCCATACGCGCCTTCTCTCTAAACGAAGCTGTACCAGCGCGTTAGTTGTTTAAATCCGCCATTTTTCCTGTATTGAGATAAATGATCCACTCGCAAATATTCGTAACATGATCCGCAATTCTCTCCAAATATTGTGCAACCAGGAGCAAATGCGTCCCTTGCGAAATATGATCGTTATTCTTACTCATCACTTCTATCATATCACGGAATATTTTGGAAAACAGTTTATCTACCACATCATCTCGAGCTGCGATTTCTTCCGCTTCTTCCTGATTGCGGGTGATATAGGCATTGAGGCAATCTCGTACCATCGCTTTGACATGATCGGCCATGATTGGAATATCGATCAGTGGTTTAATATACGTTTCCGGCATAAGGCGACGGGTAGTTTTGGCAATAGCCACCGCATGATCCCCCATCCGTTCCAGATCGGTGACGAGCTTCAGCATGGTTCCCAATCTGCGTAAGTCTCCACCGACTGGTTGCTGCAGGGCGATTAAACGGAAGCAACCGGCTTCGATCTCCTGCTCCAATGAATTGATCAGCTTGTCGCTGTCAATGACTTCTTCCGCCAGCTTGCCATCGCGTTCCACCAGACTTTTAATGGCCTTGTGTATAGCTTCTTCGACCAATGTACCCATCGTCATCAGCTTGCGATGCAGAACATCCAATTGTTCTTCAAAAATTTGTCTGGTCATTGCTTCTACCCCTCCAATGGTGCCTCATTTTATTCGATCAGGCCAATGTTACTAGGGATATATAGAAGCATAGTAAAGGGAGTGTATTTTTTTTGTTAAGATTCTTTTTTTTGCAAAAACAGCCACCTTACCCACGGTGACTGTTTTTTTGCAAATCTATTTGGCCGAAAAGGAAAGCGTAAAGGTCGTTCCTTTTCCTTCTTCGCTTTCAACCTTGATGTTACCATGAAGATTGTCAATCAGATGCTTCACAATGGCAAGGCCGAGACCTGTCCCGCCTGAATCTCTGGTACGCGCCTTATCTACTCGATAGAAGCGTTCAAAAATACGTCCTAGATCCTTTTCAGGGATGCCGATGCCTGTATCGGATACACGTATGCTTGTGCCCGACGCATCCTGACTAATCTCCAGTGTAATGATGCCCCCCTCTGGTGTGTAGGCAATCGAGTTGCTCACAAGGTTCAACAGGATTTGATGCAGACTGTCGCGGTCCGTTACCATCCAAATATCAGCCGACTCATGAAAACGGATCGTCAGTTGTTTTTTGGATGCCTGCTCTTGAACGAGGGTAATCAAATCGGTAATCAACGTGTTTACATGCAGGTTTTCCAGTGTCAACGGGATCTTCTTCATCTCAATTCGGGACAGATCCAACGTATCCCTGATCATCCGATTCAGCCGTTCGCTCTCGTCATAGATGATCTGCAGGAAATTGCGGCAGATCTCTTCGTCATGCATGGCTCCATCTAATAAGGTCTCCGTAAAGCCTTTGATGGAGGTTATCGGTGTACGCAACTCATGAGACACATTGGCCACAAAGTTACTGCGTAGTTTCTCCAGACGCCGTATCTCTGTGATATCATGCAGAACCGCCACTACGCCTTTGGCTTCCCCTTTATAGTTAATATACGGAGCAAAGCTTACATCCAAAATACGTTCCTGCGGGTAGTAAATATGCACTTCTTCCCGAAATTTTTCCCCCAGATCGATGCATCGGTCGATATATTGACTTAGGCCAAAGCTTTTTCCTGCCTCAATATGCAGCTTTCCGATCAGCTCTGCGTGCGAGGTGCCGAGCAGCTTTTCTACGGCAGGGTTGACCAGCATGATTCGCCGATTTTCCGAGACAAAAATTACGCCACTGGTCATATTGGTCAAAACGCCTGTCAATCGCTGCTGATTTTCCGAGATTTCATACATCTGCTGCTCCAAGCTGGAAGCCATGAAATTAATCGCGCCTGCCAGCTGTCCGATTTCATCCTTCGCCCGCAGCTTTACCCGGCTTTCAAATTGCCGCTGGGTAATCGCTTTTGCCACCCGGGTAATCTCCTCAATCGGTTTGCTAATATTGGATGAGATCTTGGATACGACAAGGGAGCCTACTACGAGAGTAATGAACAAGCCAGTCAACAAGCTGTACCACATACGGTGTATAGTGGTTGCAATTTCTTCCATCGACATCGCGGAGCGGACGGAGCCGATTACTTCACCGTGATAAGTGACAGGGACAGCCACATACAGCATATCAAAGCCTAAGGTGTCACTATATCGTCGGGCAGTACCCGTTTTCCCCCGCAATGCAGACTCAAACTCCGGACGGTGGGCATGATTTTCCATTCCTTCTGGATTAGACTCCGAATCGTAACGGACTTCACCCGTTTGATCGATAATCGTCACCCGCACATCATCAGCAGGAGAAAACTGTTGCAGTCTCTCCTTTAGCAGGATTCTATCTTCCAGCTGACTGTTATTATCGATCGTCTCAGCGATAAACCGAGACTCTCTCCATAACAGCTCCTGCAATGTTTCCAAATAAGAACGCTCTACGATCTTGGCAAAAAAGACACCCATCAAGACCATCACTACAGAGATCAGTCCGAGTATGGTAAACGTTAGCTTAAACCGAAAACGGGTCACAAATCCACCACCATCATGCTGCTATTTACGTATCTATCCTTCCAGTTTGTAGCCAAGTCCACGCACGGTTTTGATGTAACGCGGATTCTTCGTATCTTCTTCCAGTTTTTCCCGCAAGTGACTGACATGCACGTCTACGATACGGGAATCCCCGATGAAGTCGTAGTTCCAGACTGCATTTAACAGCTGATCGCGCGTCAAAACCCGTCCTTGATGGGAGGCCAAATGATGCAGCAGCTCAAATTCCTTCGGAGTCAGCTCCACTTTTCGATCTGCCCGAAACACTTCATATTTCTCTGGATAAAGACGTATGTCGCCAAACTGCAGCACGACATCCTCCTGTCCACTCGACGGTTCCGCAATCGTTTGCGTTCTGCGCAGGATTGCTTTGACACGGGCTAACACTTCCCGCGGACTGAACGGTTTGGTCAAATAATCATCTGCGCCAAGCTCTAGACCCAGTATTTTGTCCAGCTCATCATCTTTAGCCGTTAAAATCAAGATCGGCGTATTATTTCTCTCTTGCCGCAATGTCTTGCAGACGTCCATCCCATCCATTTTGGGCAACATCAGATCCAAAATGATAAAATCAGGCTGTTCGGCTCGGGCTACTTCCAATGCTTGTTTTCCGTCAAAAGCGGTTACCACCTCGTAGCCCGCCTTTTCCAAGTTGAACTGCAGCAGCTTCGCAATTGATACTTCGTCGTCGACAACCAAAATTTTTGTCACGTCTGTTGAACCCCCCATTTAGTAACAGCAACTTCTTAAACTCCCCTTAACTTTCAGTCTGCCAAAAGCATGTTCATGAAACAAGTTATTTTTCTGTAAAGATGAGGGAGAGAAAGTTGTTTTGTGAAATGATTGCTTGGTTGACAAAAGTGTAATAATTGGCAATTATTTGCATGCGGAGGTGAACCGTTTATGGAGAGGAAAGACTTCCATCAGAACTTTAATTGTTTCTTCGATGGTCTCCGAATGCAGAGGAAGACGGATGACCGGACAGAACAGATGAAACTCCATTCATGGATGGGGGAGGGCTTCGTTCAACGAATTGTGCCCCGAGCCGATCTAGGGGTTGCCATTGCGGATTTCAAACTGTACGACAGTCAAAAGATTAACCTACGCACAGAAGTGCCTATGGTTGAGTTGAGCTACTGTTTACAAGGCACGCGAGACATCCATGTCGCCGGCGAACAATTTGAAGTGCCCACCGGCAGCTATACTCTTCAATTCGTCAATCCAGTAGCGGCCAGCATGCAATTTTCCGGCAATCACTCCTTTCAAATGCTCAGTATTGGCATTCCTGTTTCAACCTTTCATCACTTTATGGAGAATGCTAGTGGCGCACGTTCCGTCGACTTTCACCGAATCATTGGAGAAAAACCATATCGTTTATTTCAGGAGCCCATCGAACCAGCCGCGTCCATCCTCCTCAAGCAAATCTTGCAATCCACTACTGAGCCTGACATACGAAATCTTGAGATGGAATACCGTTTACTCGAACTGATATCTCTCGCCTTCCGCTCCTTTTTGACGGACGGAAAGACTGCTTCACCCAAGCTGTCTAGAACGGATAGAGAAAAAATGGAACAAGCAAAGTATATCCTTCTCGAACGGATGGCCGATCCTCCCTCCCTTCTGGAACTGTCGAGACTAATTGGGATGAATGATTATAAACTCAAAATCGCTTTCAAAGAAATCTACGGAAATACAGTGTTCGGGTACCTTCGGGAGAAACGGCTGGAGAAAGCGTATCGTCTGCTGCAGGATGGCAGGACTAGCGTCATCGAGGTGGCTTTTGCAGTCGGCTATTCGAACCCCAGTTATTTCGCGGAAGCTTTTCGAAAAAAATACGGCATCAATCCTGGGGAATTTCTGCGCCGAATGTGAATCATCCCGCTAACCAGCATCCCTGCTCCGCCTACTGTTAGAGGAATGGATGGGTGCCATGATACGATGACCCTATATAAGGGAAGGGAGAGACGTGAATGACAGCCCCACAGTATCCGAAACTTAGTAATGAGCTTGATGCCATGACAATGCATGGTAAAGAGGTACTTCCTGCAGAAGTAATAGAGGCTTTCGAGAAATCGATTGAAGAGCTCCGGGATTCCGGGATCGCGAAAGGATTGGCGGTTGGAACAACTGCACCTGACTTCTCCTTGGCTAATCAAATTGGGGACATCATCACCTTGTCAGAAGAAATTGCGAAGGGACCTGTAATCCTTACGTTTTACCGTGGGGAATGGTGCCCATTCTGCAATCTGGAGTTAAGAGCGTACCAGCGAATCATTGACGACATTCGGCAGGCTGGCGCCCATCTCTTGGCCATAAGTCCTCTCACTCCGGACCATTCGTTAACCGTCCAAGAAAAGAACGAATTGAGTTTTCATGTGTTAAGCGATCTTCACAATGAGATCGCGGAAAAATACCAGCTTACATTCAAGCTTCCGGACTACCTCCATGAGATCTACCGCTCACTCGGCTTTGGCTTGGACAAGTATAATGGTGACGATTCCTGGGAGCTTCCAGTTCCGGCGACCTATTTGATCGACAGCCAGGGGATCATCCGTTTTGCTAGTGTAGATCCGGATTACCGGACGAGGATGGATCCGGCAGAAATGTTGAACCTGCTTCGTTCTTTATAAGTGCAAAAAAAAACGTCCTGAACGATCCAGGACGTTTTTTTCGTTGCTTCCGATCTAAGCCAAAACTTTCATTACGTTGCGAACGGATTCTGCAGACTTGTCGAGTGCTACTTTCTCTTCTGCTGTCAATTCCAGCTCAAACACCTTCTCGATACCAGCACCGCCGAGCAGAGTTGGTACGCCGAGGTACAGATCGCTGTAGCCATACTCGCCTTCCAGATACGCGATGGAAGGGAGGATGCGTTTTTTGTCTTTTAGAATCGCTTCTGCCATTTGCACCAAAGAAGCTGCTGGTGCATAGTAAGCGGAACCGTTGCCCAAGAGGTTTACGATTTCGCCGCCACCTTTGCGGGTGCGCTCTACGATAGCATCCAGACGATCTTTTGGAATGAGTGTTTCCAGCGGTATGCCGCCAGCGTAGGAGTAACGAACGAGAGGAACCATGTCGTCACCGTGACCACCCAACACAAAGCCTGTTACGTCTTCTACGGAAACATTCAGCTCTTGCGCCACGAATGTGCGGAAACGAGCTGTATCCAGCACGCCGGATTGACCGATTACACGCTCTTTCGGGAAGCCAGATGTTTTGAAGAAGGTATAGGTCATTGCATCTACCGGGTTGGAGAGCACGATCACCACAGAATTTGGCGCATAGGTTTTCACTTGCTCCGCTACAGAACGCATGATGCCTGCATTTGTGTTCACAAGGTCGTCACGGGACATACCAGGTTTGCGGGCGATCCCTGCGGTGATGATAACCATATCAGCATCTTTGATCTCTGCATAGTCAGCAGTACCTGTGATATTGGCATCAAAGCCAAGCACAGGGGAAGATTCCATCATATCTAACGCTTTTCCTTTTGTTGGGTTTTCCAGTTGAGGAATATCGACCAGAACTACGTCGCCCAATTCTTTTTGCGCCAGGATGAATGCAGTGGTTGCACCAGTGAAGCCAGAACCAATAACCGCGATTTTCTTACGGATATGCGCCATTGTTCGTTCCCCTCCGTATTTTATTTACAGGTTTTTGATCAGTTCGTCAGCAAACTCGGAGCATTTCAGCTCTGTTGCACCTTCCATCAGACGAGCGAAGTCATACGTTACTCGTTTGGAGGAAATGGTTTTTTCCATCGAAGCGATCAGGAGGTCAGCTGCTTCGTTCCAGCCAAGGTGACGGAGCATCATTTCACCGGACAGGATAACGGAAGATGGGTTCACTTTATCCAGACCTGCGTATTTCGGAGCAGTACCATGAGTCGCTTCGAAAATCGCATGGCCGGTCAGGTAGTTGATGTTTGCACCAGGTGCGATACCGATACCGCCAACTTGAGCTGCCAGCGCGTCGGATACATAGTCACCGTTCAGGTTCAGGGTTGCTACTACATCGTATTCAGCTGGACGAGTCAGGATTTGTTGCAGGAACGCGTCAGCGATTACGTCTTTCACGATCAGCTTGCCAGCTGCTTCTGCTTCTTTTTGTGCTTTGTCAGCGTCGCCGCCTTCAGCTTTGATGCGATCGTATTGTGCCCAAGTGAATACTTTATCGCCGAATTCACGCTCAGCCACTTCATAGCCCCAGTTTTTGAACGCGCCTTCTGTAAATTTCATGATGTTGCCTTTGTGTACCAAAGTAACGGATTTGCGGTTGTTATCCAGCGCGTAGTTGATCGCCGCGCGAACCAGACGCTCTGTACCATCTTTGGAAACAGGCTTGATACCGATACCAGAAGTTTCTGGGAAGCGGATTTTCTTCACGCCCATTTCTTTTTGCAGGAACTCGATTACTTTTTTCACTTCTGGAGTGCCTTCTGCCCACTCAACACCTGCGTAGATGTCTTCAGTGTTTTCACGGAAGATCACCATGTCTGTCAGCTCAGGATGTTTGACAGGGGATGGAACACCATCGAAATATTGAACAGGACGTACGCATGCATAGAGGTCAAGCTCTTGGCGCAATGCTACGTTGATGGAGCGGATACCGCCGCCTACTGGAGTGGTCAACGGACCTTTGATGGCGATCAGGTACTCGCGAACAGCAGTCAAGGTGTCTTCAGGAAGCCATTCGTTGAATTGGTTGAACGCTTTTTCCCCAGCGAACACTTCGAACCAAGCGATTTTTTTCTCGCCTTTGTATGCTTTTTCT